>NZ_JACNDE010000050.1:0-41713 GCF_017351415.1 Pseudomonas sp. FW305-25
CGGAAAAACCTTTCAAATTGCAGCTGCTAGCTGCTTGATTGTGCCTGGTCACGCTTTCTATGCAACAGCCTTAGGCATGGCTATCATGCCTGCCTCATTGTGAGGCGAGATCTGCATGCAGACATTGTTGGAGCTTCTGAAGGATGGGCGGTTTCACTCGGGCCAGGCCCTTGGTGCCGCCTTGGGCGTTAGTCGCAGTGCCGTGTGGAAGCAGTTGCAGCAGTTGGAGGCTGAGCTGGGGCTCTCTATCCATAAAGTTCGCGGCCGGGGCTATCAGTTGGCGGCCCCGCTGACGCTTCTGAATCCGGCTGATATTTACGAGCAATCAAAGGATTGCCCTTGGGCTGTGCTGGTTTTCGATTCTATCGACTCTACAAACGCCGAAGCTCTGAGGGCTGTCGAGCGTGGCGTGCCTGCGCCGTTCCTGGTGCTCGCTGAGCGTCAAACGGCGGGGCGTGGTCGGAGAGGACGAAAATGGGCTAGTCCTTTTGCAGAAAATGTTTATTACAGCCTCGTACTGCGTATCGATGGTGGAATGCGTCAGCTTGAAGGGCTCAGCTTGGTAGTCGGGCTGGCGGTCATGCAAACCTTGCGCGAGTTTGGAATTGCTGGTGCGGGCCTGAAGTGGCCAAACGATGTTTTAGTTGGACGCAAAAAAATCGCCGGAATCCTGTTGGAGTTGGTTGGGGATCCTGCTGATGTCTGTCATGTAGTTCTGGGTGTAGGTATCAACGTCAGCATGCAGAAAACCGACGAGATTGATCAGCAGTGGACGTCTGTACGTCTTGAGTCCGGCAAGCAGGTTGATCGTAACCAGTTGGTTGCTCGGCTGAGCATGATGCTGAAGGCTTACCTGGAGCGCCACCAGGCCCGGGGCTTTTCCTCTATTCAAGAGGAGTGGGAGCAGAATCACTTGTGGCAAGGTAGTGCGGTGTCTCTGATTGCTGGGATCAATAAAATAGACGGTGTTGTTATGGGCATCGATCAGCAGGGCGCATTGCGATTGAGGGTGGATGGGGTTGAGAAGGTCTACAGCGGTGGTGAGCTCAGCTTGAGGTTACGCAATGATTCTTGAGCTTGATTGCGGAAACAGCTTCATTAAATGGCGCGTTCTGGATAATGCTGCGCTTGGGGTATTTGCTGAGGGTGTGGTTGATTCCGATGATGCTTTGGTCGGGCATCTGCGTACGCTAAACGGCTTGGTTTTGACCCGCTGCCGCTTGGTCAGCGTGCGCACGGCCGAGGAGACGAGCAAGCTTACTTCCATGTTGGTTCAGGCTTTTGGCGTGGCGGTGATCTGTGCTGCGCCTGCGAAAGAAATGGCCGGCGTACGAAATGGTTATGAGGAGTTTGAGCGACTTGGCCTGGATCGCTGGCTTGCCATGCTGGGAGGCTTTCGCCTTGCGGCTGGTGCCTGTCTGGTACTCGATTTCGGGACGGCGGTTACTGCGGATTTCATTGCTGCGGATGGCGAGCACCTGGGGGGGTTTATCTGCCCAGGGATGCCATTGATGCGTAATCAGCTGAGAACTCACACTCGTCGAATTCGGTACGATGATTTGTCTGCCGAACGCGCGCTGGTGAGCCTGTTGCCGGGTCGTACGACGGTTGAGGCGGTAGAGCGCGGCTGCTCATTGATGTTGAGGGGGTTCGTTCTAACTCAGTTGGAGTTGGCGCGTGGTTACTGGGGGGATGATTTCGTAGTATTTCTCACCGGTGGTGATGCTGATCTGGTTTCTGAGGTTGTGCCGCAAGGGCGAGTGGTTCCGGATCTGGTTTTTGTCGGATTGGCTATGGCATGCCCATTGTCCTGAGGTTTCTATGCGCTGGTTGTTCCTGCTGCTCCTGGTTCTCAATGTGTTCTATTACGTCTGGCATCAGCAGGAAGCGCCTTTACGTGCCAAGGAGGTAACACCTCTGACGCTTTATAAAGGGTCCCAGCAGGATATCCGCTTGTTGAGTGAGTCGTCTGACGCGCTCTCTAGGCGTGACAAGGGTGGGGCTCAAGCCGATTGCCTCTATATAGGTGGTTTTGCTCGTCGTGATCAGGCTCAAATGCTCGAGCAGCGTCTGTCGGCATTGGGGGTGGAGGTCCGGTTGAAGTCCTTGGGGTTGCCTGATGCTTCTGGTTACTGGTTGCGGGTGGCTCCTGAAAGCAAGCATTTGCTGGATGATTCGCTGCTGCAGAATCTTGCTAAAGAATTCAATGAGTTAAAACATAAAATAATGTCATGCGAAGGCATTGCAACTGCCGAATAGTTTGCATAGAATGGCGCCCGCTCCGCAGTGAAGACCTCTAGAGGTAGACGCAGCGAAGCGAGGTCAACGCAGCTAACCTCAGGTTTTTAATGAGAAAATGCTTGACAGAAGGGTGGCATGATGTAGAATGCTGCCTCGCTTAGGAGGGGTTCCCGAGCGGCCAAAGGGATCAGACTGTAAATCTGACGTCTACGACTTCGAAGGTTCGAATCCTTCCCCCTCCACCAGATTTAGCGTGAGCTGCAGGCTCCGCGGGTATAGTTTAGTGGTAGAACCTCAGCCTTCCAAGCTGATGATGCGGGTTCGATTCCCGCTACCCGCTCCAAGTTTGCAGGTTGTGCAAAGTGTTTCGCTCTTGTAGCTCAGTTGGTAGAGCACACCCTTGGTAAGGGTGAGGTCAGCGGTTCAAGTCCGCTCAAGAGCTCCATATAACAAGGCAGATATGAAAATATCTGCCTTTGTTTTAATGGCTTGTGTGACTTGCTCAATTCTTCTCCTAGGGGTGATTTCGATGGCTAAGGAAAAGTTCGAACGTAATAAGCCGCACGTCAACGTTGGTACCATTGGTCACGTTGACCACGGTAAAACCACTCTGACTGCTGCTCTGACTCGTGTTTGCTCCGAGGTTTTCGGTTCGGCTCGTGTTGACTTCGACAAGATCGACAGCGCCCCGGAAGAAAAGGCACGTGGTATCACCATCAACACTGCGCACGTAGAGTACGATTCGAACATTCGTCACTACGCGCACGTTGACTGCCCAGGTCACGCCGACTACGTCAAAAACATGATCACTGGTGCTGCCCAGATGGACGGCGCGATCCTGGTTTGCTCGGCTGCCGATGGTCCGATGCCACAAACTCGTGAGCACATCCTGTTGTCCCGTCAGGTAGGCGTTCCGTACATCGTTGTCTTCCTGAACAAGGCTGACATGGTGGACGACGCTGAGCTGCTGGAACTGGTTGAGATGGAAGTGCGCGACCTGCTGAGCACTTACGACTTCCCAGGTGATGACACTCCAATCATCATCGGTTCGGCTCTGATGGCTCTGAACGGCCAAGACGACAACGAAATGGGCACTACCGCTGTTAAGAAGCTGGTAGAAACTCTGGATACCTACATCCCAGAGCCAGAGCGTGCTATCGACAAGCCGTTCCTGATGCCAATCGAAGACGTGTTCTCGATCTCCGGCCGCGGTACCGTGGTAACTGGTCGTGTTGAGCGTGGTATCGTTCGCATCCAGGAAGAAGTTGAGATCGTTGGTCTGCGCGACACTCAGAAAACCACCTGCACCGGTGTTGAGATGTTCCGCAAGCTGCTGGACGAAGGTCGTGCTGGTGAGAACTGCGGCGTTCTGCTGCGTGGCACCAAGCGTGACGACGTTGAGCGTGGCCAGGTTCTGGTTAAGCCAGGTACCGTTAAGCCGCACACCAAGTTCACTGCTGAAGTGTACGTTCTGAGCAAAGAAGAAGGCGGCCGTCATACTCCGTTCTTCAAAGGCTACCGTCCACAGTTCTACTTCCGTACTACTGACGTGACTGGTAACTGCGAGCTGCCAGAAGGCGTTGAAATGGTAATGCCAGGTGACAACATCCAGATGACTGTCACTCTGATCAAAACCATCGCGATGGAAGATGGTCTGCGTTTCGCTATCCGTGAAGGCGGTCGTACCGTCGGCGCTGGTGTCGTAGCCAAAGTCATCGAGTAAGTTCTTGATATATCTCCATCGGGCCGGCATAATGGTCGGCCTGATTTTGTTTTTAGGTCAGTAGCTCAATTGGCAGAGCGACGGTCTCCAAAACCGTAGGTTGGGGGTTCGATTCCCTCCTGACCTGCCAGATTCACTCGGTGTGTCTGGCTTTCTTTTCACAGGATCTTCATAGATGACTCCTAAAGCTGAAGCTCAAGGCTCTCGCTTCGATCTGCTCAAGTGGCTTGTAGTAGTTGCTTTGGTGGTCGTTGGCGTTGTCGGTAATCAGTATTACTCCGCTTCGCCGATCCTGTACCGCGTACTCGCTTTGCTTGCTATCGCTGCTGTAGCTGCCTTTGTAGGTCTGCAGACTGCCAAGGGCAAGTCTTTCTTTGTACTGGTTAAGGAAGCTCGCACCGAGATTCGTAAAGTCGTATGGCCAACTCGCCAAGAAACCACACAGACCACGTTGATCGTAGTGGCTGTTGTTCTGGTTATGGCGTTGCTGTTGTGGGGGCTTGATTCCCTGCTCGGCTGGCTCGTTTCCTTGATTGTTGGCTAAGGGTGTCCCGTGGCTAAGCGTTGGTACGTTGTGCATGCTTACTCGGGTTACGAGAAGCATGTAATGCGTTCGTTGATCGAGCGCGTAAAGCTGGCTGGCATGGAAGATGGCTTTGGTGAAATTCTGGTTCCCACTGAAGAAGTGGTTGAGATGCGTAATGGCCAGAAGCGCAAAAGCGAGCGCAAGTTCTTCCCAGGTTATGTGCTGGTTCAGATGGATATGAATGAGGGTACTTGGCACTTGGTCAAGGATACTCCTCGGGTGATGGGTTTTATCGGTGGTACTGCCGACAAGCCTGCGCCAATCACGGACAAAGAGGCAGAAGCCATTCTGCGTCGTGTTGCTGATGGTAGTGACAAGCCTAAGCCTAAGACTCTGTTCGAGCCGGGTGAGGTTGTTCGTGTTACCGATGGTCCGTTCGCTGACTTTAACGGCACCGTCGAAGAAGTTAACTACGAAAAGAGCCGGATCCAAGTGGCTGTGCTCATTTTCGGTCGCTCTACTCCGGTAGAGCTAGAGTTCAGTCAGGTCGAAAAGGCATAGCTGAACGAGAATCCCATACCCCGCAGCCCAAGGCTGTGGGGTTTTGTCGTCACTGGGATAAACGCGCAAGTAACCGGGGAGCCTTTCCAGGCGTTTGAACCCGTAATTGGAGTGCCTCATGGCTAAGAAGATTACTGCTTACATCAAGCTGCAAGTGAAGGCCGCACAGGCCAACCCAAGTCCACCCGTCGGTCCAGCACTGGGTCAGCACGGCGTGAACATCATGGAATTCTGCAAGGCCTTCAACGCCCGTACCCAGGGTCTTGAGCCAGGTCTGCCGACTCCTGTGATCATCACTGTTTACAGTGACCGCAGCTTCACTTTCGAAACTAAGAGCACCCCTGCTTCGGTTCTGCTGAAGAAAGCTGCTGGCCTGACCAGCGGTTCCGCTCGTCCGAACACCGTTAAGGTTGGCACCGTTACCCGTGCTCAGCTGGAAGAAATCGCGAAAACCAAAAACGCGGATCTGACTGCAGCTGATATGGATGCAGCCGTGCGTACTATCGCCGGTTCTGCTCGTAGCATGGGCCTTAACGTGGAGGGTGTGTAATGGCTAAGCTGACCAAGCGCCAAAAGGCTATCGCCGGCAAGATTGAAGCGGGCAAGGCCTACAGCTTTGTAGACGCAGCTGCTCTCCTGACCGAGCTGTCGACCGTCAAGTTCAGCGAGTCTGTTGACGTCGCTGTAAACTTGGGCGTTGATCCACGTAAATCCGACCAGGTTGTTCGCAGCGCTACCGTGCTGCCACACGGCACTGGCAAGACTGTACGTGTAGCTGTGTTCACCCAAGGCCCAGCCGCTGAAGCTGCCCTGGCTGCCGGCGCTGATCGCGTAGGCATGGACGACCTGGCTGCCGAAATGAAAGGCGGCGACCTGAACTATGACGTAGTTATTGCTTCCCCGGATGCAATGCGCGTTGTAGGTCAGCTGGGCCAGATCCTCGGTCCACGTGGTCTGATGCCTAACCCTAAGGTTGGTACCGTAACTCCAGACGTAGCTGGCGCTGTTAAAAACGCCAAGGCTGGTCAGGTTCGTTATCGCACCGACAAAAACGGCATTATCCATACCTCCGTTGGCAAGGTCGGCTTCGACGCCGTCAAGCTGAAGGAAAACGTTGAAGCCCTGATCGCTGACCTGAAGCGTATCAAGCCAGCTTCCTCGAAAGGTATCTACGTCAAGCGCGTTACCCTGAGCACCACCATGGGCCCAGGTCTGGTCATCGACCAAGGCTCGCTGGACGTATAAGACACAGGTTGGCGCAAGAGATTGCGCCAATTGAAAGATTGGGGTCCCTGCCTGGCGGGGGCTATCCAAGACCGTAGGCGACGCAAGTCTTAAACCACAAGCCTACGCAGATGGTGCTCCCGGTTCCTTACCGAATCAGACACCAAAACGACATCCGACCTCGGTTGGATGAAACGGTAACAAGCAGGAGTTAAACCCGTGGCAATTAAACTCGAAGACAAGAAGGCCATCGTCGCTGAAGTCAACGAGGCTGCCAAAGGCGCTCTGTCCGCTGTTGTGGCTGATGCCCGTGGTGTGACAGTAGGCGCTATGACCGGACTCCGTAAAGAGGCCCGCGAAGCTGGCGTGTATGTACGTGTCGTACGTAACACCCTGCTCAAGCGCGCTGTTGAAGGCACTCAATATGACGTGCTCAACGACGCGTTCGTCGGCCCTACCCTGATTGCATTCTCCAAGGAACATCCGGGCGCTGCTGCTCGTATTTTCAAAGAGTTCGCAAAGGGTCAGGAAAAGTTCGAGATCAAGGCAGCTGCGTTCGAGGGCAAGTACCTCGCAGCAAACGAGATCGACGTGTTGGCTTCGCTGCCAACTCGCGACGAAGCTATTGCGAAGCTGATGAGCGTGATCCAAGGCGCTACCAGCAAGCTGGCTCGTACTCTGGCGGCCATTCGCGACCAGAAAGAAGCTGCTGCTGCCTAAGGCACTGCAAGCCCTTTCAAAATCATATGTTTAATTTGATGGCTGCGTAGGCTGTCACCCCAATACAGGAATTTATAGTCATGTCTCTGACTAACGAGCAAATCATCGAAGCAATCGGCCAGAAAACCGTTCTGGAAGTTGTTGAGCTGATCAAAGCAATGGAAGAAACCTTCGGCGTTACCGCTGCTGTTGCCGCTGCTGGTCCAGCTGCTGCTGCCGCTGTTGTTGAAGAGCAAACTGAATTCAACGTCATGCTGACCGAAGCTGGCGAGAAGAAAGTTAACGTGATCAAGGCTGTACGTGAACTGACCGGTCTGGGCCTGAAAGAAGCCAAGGCTGTAGTTGACGGTGCTCCTGCCATGGTTCTGGAAGGCGTTGCTAAAGAAGCCGCTGACAAAGCCAAAGCAGCTCTGGAAGAAGCAGGCGCTAAAGTCGAGCTGAAGTAAGCATCGACTTTGTGTCTCCAGCCCAAGCGTTAAGCTGAGGCTGATGGCTGGTGGCTCTTGCCACCGGCCTTTTTCCGTTATTGGCAGCCGACTGGGTTGGTGTCTCTAACGTGCTGTAACCACCCTGTGCGGTGGAGCAAACCAAAGGGTTTGCACGATTTTCTGGCTGCTCCCGTCGGGAGGGGCCAAATAAGCAGGTGACCAAGCTGGGGAACGCTGATGGCTTACTCATATACTGAGAAAAAACGTATCCGCAAGGACTTTAGCAAGTTGCCGGACGTCATGGATGTGCCGTACCTCCTGGCCATCCAGCTGGATTCGTATCGTGAATTCTTGCAAGCGGGAGCGACTAAAGATCAGTTCCGCGACGTGGGCCTGCATGCGGCCTTCAAATCCGTTTTCCCGATCATCAGCTACTCCGGCAATGCTGCGTTGGAGTATGTCGGTTATCGCTTGGGCGAACCGGCATTTGATGTCAAAGAATGCGTGCTGCGCGGTGTAACTTACGCCGTACCTTTGCGGGTAAAAGTTCGTCTGATCATTTTCGACAAAGAATCGTCGAACAAAGCGATCAAGGACATCAAAGAGCAAGAAGTCTACATGGGTGAAATCCCCCTGATGACTGAGAACGGTACCTTCGTAATCAACGGTACCGAGCGTGTAATCGTTTCCCAGCTGCACCGTTCCCCTGGCGTATTCTTCGACCACGACCGTGGCAAGACGCACAGCTCCGGTAAGCTGCTGTACTCCGCACGTATCATTCCTTACCGCGGTTCCTGGTTGGATTTCGAGTTCGACCCGAAAGACTGCGTGTTCGTGCGTATCGACCGTCGTCGCAAGCTTCCTGCATCGGTACTGCTACGTGCGCTGGGCTACACCACTGAAGAAGTGCTGGATGCTTTCTACACCACCAACGTATTCCATGTGCGCGGCGAAAGCCTGAGCCTGGAGCTGGTGCCTCAGCGCCTGCGCGGTGAAATTGCAGTCCTCGATATTCAGGATGACAAAGGCAAGGTTATTGTCGAGCAGGGTCGTCGTATTACCGCTCGTCACATCAACCAGCTGGAAAAAGCCGGGATCAAAGAGCTGGAAGTGCCTCTGGACTACGTCCTGGGTCGTACTACCGCCAAGGTCATCGTGCATCCGGCCACTGGCGAAATCCTGGCAGAGTGCAACACTGAGCTGAACACCGAGATCCTGGCGAAGATCGCCAAGGCTCAGGTCGTGCGTATCGAAACGCTGTACACCAACGATATCGATTGCGGTCCGTTCGTTTCCGACACTCTGAAGATCGACTCCACCACCAACCAGCTGGAAGCGTTGGTCGAGATCTATCGCATGATGCGTCCTGGCGAGCCTCCAACCAAGGATGCGGCCGAGACCCTGTTCAACAACCTGTTCTTCAGCCCTGAGCGCTATGACCTGTCTGCGGTCGGCCGGATGAAGTTCAACCGTCGTATCGGTCGTACCGAAATCGAAGGTTCGGGCGTGTTGTGCAAGGAAGACATCGTTGCTGTTCTGAAGACTCTGGTCGACATCCGTAACGGCAAAGGCATCGTCGATGACATCGACCACCTGGGTAACCGTCGTGTTCGCTGCGTAGGCGAAATGGCCGAGAACCAGTTCCGCGTTGGCCTGGTGCGTGTTGAGCGTGCGGTCAAAGAGCGTCTGTCAATGGCTGAAAGCGAAGGCCTGATGCCGCAAGACCTGATCAACGCCAAGCCTGTGGCTGCGGCGGTGAAAGAGTTCTTCGGTTCCAGCCAGCTGTCCCAGTTCATGGACCAGAACAACCCGCTGTCCGAGATCACCCACAAGCGTCGTGTCTCCGCACTCGGCCCGGGCGGTCTGACCCGTGAGCGCGCAGGCTTCGAAGTTCGTGACGTACACCCGACTCACTATGGTCGTGTATGTCCGATTGAAACGCCGGAAGGGCCGAACATCGGTCTGATCAACTCCTTGGCGGCCTATGCTCGCACCAACCAGTACGGTTTCCTCGAGAGCCCGTACCGTGTGGTGAAAGAAGGTCTGGTGACCGACGAGATCGTGTTCCTGTCCGCTATCGAAGAGGCCGATCACGTGATCGCCCAGGCTTCGGCGACCATGAACGATAAAGGTCAGCTGATCGATGAGCTGGTAGCTGTTCGTCACTTGAACGAATTCACCGTCAAGGCGCCGGAAGACGTCACCTTGATGGACGTTTCGCCGAAGCAGGTAGTTTCGGTTGCGGCGTCGCTGATTCCGTTCCTCGAGCACGACGACGCCAACCGTGCGTTGATGGGTTCGAACATGCAGCGTCAGGCTGTACCAACCCTGCGTGCCGACAAGCCGCTGGTAGGTACCGGCATGGAGCGTAACGTTGCCCGTGACTCCGGCGTTTGCGTCGTGGCTCGTCGTGGCGGCGTGATCGACTCGGTTGACGCCAGCCGTATCGTGGTTCGTGTTGCAGATGACGAAGTTGAACCAGGCGAAGCCGGTGTCGACATCTACAACCTGACCAAATACACCCGCTCCAACCAGAACACCTGCATCAACCAGCGTCCGCTGGTGAGCAAGGGCGATCGGGTTCAGCGTAGCGACATCATGGCCGACGGTCCGTCCACCGACATGGGTGAGCTGGCTCTGGGTCAGAACATGCGCATCGCGTTCATGGCATGGAACGGCTTCAACTTCGAAGACTCCATCTGCCTGTCCGAGCGCGTGGTTCAGGAAGACCGCTTCACCACGATCCACATCCAGGAACTGACCTGTGTGGCCCGTGACACCAAGCTTGGCCCAGAGGAAATCACTGCAGACATCCCGAACGTGGGCGAGGCTGCACTGAACAAGCTGGACGAAGCCGGTATCGTTTATGTGGGTGCTGAAGTTGGCGCAGGCGACATCCTGGTCGGTAAGGTCACTCCGAAAGGCGAGACCCAGCTGACTCCGGAAGAGAAACTGCTGCGTGCAATCTTCGGTGAAAAAGCCAGCGACGTTAAAGACACTTCCCTGCGTGTGCCTACCGGTACCAAGGGTACTGTCATCGACGTACAGGTCTTCACTCGCGACGGCGTGGAGCGTGACGCTCGTGCCCTGTCGATCGAGAAGAGCCAGCTCGACGAGATCCGTAAGGATCTGAACGAAGAGTTCCGGATCGTTGAAGGCGCCACTTTCGAGCGTCTGCGTTCCGCTCTGGTCGGCCACAAAGCCGAAGGCGGCGCCGGTCTGAAGAAAGGTCAGGAAATCACCGACGAAGTACTCGACGGTCTTGAGCATGGTCAGTGGTTCAAACTGCGCATGGCTGAAGATGCTCTGAACGAGCAGCTCGAGAAGGCCCAGGCCTACATCGTTGATCGCCGGCGTCTGCTGGACGACAAGTTCGAAGACAAGAAGCGCAAACTGCAGCAGGGCGATGACCTGGCTCCAGGCGTGCTGAAAATCGTCAAGGTTTACCTGGCAATCCGCCGCCGCATCCAGCCGGGCGACAAGATGGCCGGTCGTCACGGTAACAAGGGTGTGGTCTCCGTGATCATGCCGGTTGAAGACATGCCGCACGATGCCAACGGCACCCCGGTCGACGTCGTCCTCAACCCGTTGGGCGTACCTTCGCGTATGAACGTTGGTCAGATTCTTGAAACCCACCTGGGCCTTGCGGCCAAAGGTCTGGGCGAGAAGATCAACCGCATGGTCGAAGAGCAGCGCAAGGTTGCGGAACTGCGTAAGTTCCTGGACGAGATCTACAACCAGATCGGCGGTCGTAATGAAGATCTGGATAGCTTTTCCGATCAGGAAATCCTGGATCTGGCGAAGAACCTGCGCGGCGGCGTGCCGATGGCCACTCCGGTGTTCGACGGTGCCAAGGAAAGCGAAATCAAGGCCATGCTGAAACTGGCGGACCTGCCAGAAAGCGGCCAGATGCAGCTGACCGACGGCCGTACCGGCAACAAGTTCGAGCGCCCGGTTACTGTTGGCTACATGTACATGCTGAAGCTGAACCACTTGGTAGACGACAAGATGCACGCTCGTTCTACCGGTTCGTACAGCCTGGTTACCCAGCAGCCGCTGGGTGGTAAGGCGCAGTTCGGTGGTCAGCGTTTCGGGGAGATGGAGGTCTGGGCACTGGAAGCATACGGTGCTGCATACACTCTGCAAGAAATGCTCACAGTGAAGTCGGACGATGTGAACGGTCGGACCAAGATGTACAAAAACATCGTGGACGGCGATCACCGTATGGAGCCGGGCATGCCCGAGTCCTTCAACGTGTTGATCAAAGAAATTCGTTCCCTCGGCATCGATATCGATCTGGAAACCGAATAACACGTGACGCGAATCGAGAGCGGGGCAGGATTGCCCGCTCTCTGCTCCGCCAGGAGGAAAGGCCTTGAAAGACCTACTGAATTTGCTGAAAAACCAGGGTCAAGTCGAAGAGTTCGACGCCATCCGTATCGGATTGGCCTCGCCTGAGATGATCCGCTCGTGGTCGTTCGGTGAAGTTAAAAAGCCGGAAACCATCAACTACCGTACGTTCAAGCCTGAGCGTGACGGCCTGTTCTGCGCCAAGATCTTTGGCCCGGTAAAGGATTACGAGTGCCTGTGCGGTAAGTACAAGCGCTTGAAGCATCGTGGCGTGATCTGCGAGAAGTGCGGCGTTGAAGTTGCACTGGCCAAGGTTCGTCGTGAGCGCATGGCGCACATCGAACTGGCTTCGCCGGTTGCCCACATCTGGTTCCTGAAATCGCTGCCGTCCCGTATCGGCCTGCTGATGGACATGACCCTGCGTGATATCGAGCGCGTTCTCTACTTCGAGAGCTACGTCGTTATCGACCCGGGCATGACCACCCTGGAAAAAGGTCAGCTGCTGAACGACGAGCAGTATTTCGAAGCGCTGGAAGAGTTCGGTGACGACTTCGACGCCCGCATGGGTGCCGAGGCTGTCCGCGAGCTGCTGCACGCTATCGACCTGGAGCACGAGATTGGCCGTCTGCGCGAAGAGATTCCGCAAACTAACTCGGAAACCAAGATCAAGAAGCTGTCCAAGCGTCTGAAATTGATGGAAGCCTTCCAGGGTTCCGGCAACCTGCCAGAGTGGATGGTGCTGACCGTTCTGCCGGTTCTGCCGCCAGATCTGCGTCCACTGGTCCCGCTGGATGGCGGTCGTTTCGCGACTTCCGACCTCAACGATCTGTATCGTCGAGTGATCAACCGTAACAACCGTTTGAAGCGCCTGCTGGATCTGTCCGCTCCGGACATCATCGTGCGCAACGAAAAGCGTATGTTGCAGGAAGCCGTCGACGCATTGCTCGACAACGGTCGTCGTGGTCGCGCCATCACCGGTTCCAACAAGCGTCCTCTGAAATCCCTGGCCGACATGATCAAGGGTAAGCAAGGTCGTTTCCGTCAGAACTTGCTCGGTAAGCGTGTTGACTACTCCGGTCGTTCGGTAATTACCGTAGGTCCGACCCTGCGTCTGCACCAGTGCGGTCTGCCTAAGAAAATGGCTCTCGAGCTGTTCAAACCGTTCATTTTCGGCAAGTTGGAAATGCGTGGCCTGGCCACCACCATCAAAGCCGCGAAGAAAATGGTCGAGCGCGAGCTGCCAGAGGTCTGGGACGTTCTCGCCGAAGTGATTCGCGAACACCCAGTGCTCCTCAACCGTGCGCCGACCCTTCACCGTCTGGGTATCCAGGCGTTTGAGCCAGTACTGATCGAGGGTAAGGCTATCCAGCTGCACCCTCTGGTCTGTGCTGCGTACAACGCCGACTTCGACGGCGACCAAATGGCCGTGCACGTACCGCTGACACTGGAAGCCCAGCTGGAAGCGCGTGCGTTGATGATGTCGACCAACAACATCCTGTCGCCAGCCAACGGTGAGCCAATCATCGTTCCGTCGCAGGACGTTGTATTGGGTCTGTACTACATGACTCGTGAAGCGATCAACGCCAAGGGCGAAGGTCGTGTGTTCGCTGATCTGCAGGAAGTTGACCGTGTATTCCGTGCCGGCGAAGCCGCACTGCATGCCAAGGTCAAGGTGCGGATCACCGAAACCGTCAATGACCGTGATGGCGGCAGCGTGACCAACACTCGTATCGTCGACACCACTGTCGGCCGTGCGCTGTTGTTCCAGGTTGTGCCAAAAGGGCTGTCGTACGACGTCGTCAACCTGCCCATGAAGAAAAAGGCGATCTCCAAGCTGATCAACCAGTGCTACCGCGTGGTTGGTCTGAAAGAGACTGTGATCTTCGCTGACCAGTTGATGTACACCGGTTTTGCCTACTCGACCATTTCCGGTGTTTCCATCGGTGTTAACGACTTCGTTATCCCGGATGAAAAAGCCCGCATCATCGGTGCTGCCACCGACGAAGTGAAAGAGATCGAGAGCCAGTACGCCTCCGGCCTGGTAACCCAGGGCGAGAAGTACAACAAAGTGATCGACCTTTGGTCGAAAGCGAACGACGAAGTCTCCAAGGCGATGATGGCCAACCTCTCGAAAGAGAAAGTCATCGACCGTCACGGCGACGAAGTCGAGCAAGAATCCTTCAACTCGATGTACATGATGGCCGACTCGGGTGCGCGGGGTTCCGCAGCACAGATTCGTCAGCTGGCCGGTATGCGTGGTCTGATGGCCAAGCCGGACGGTTCCATCATCGAAACGCCGATTACTGCGAACTTCCGTGAAGGTCTGAGCGTACTCCAGTACTTCATCTCGACTCACGGTGCTCGTAAAGGTCTGGCGGATACCGCGTTGAAAACTGCGAACTCCGGTTACCTGACTCGTCGTCTGGTAGACGTGGCGCAGGATCTGGTTGTAACCGAGATCGACTGTGGCACCGAACATGGCCTGGTAATGACTCCGCACATTGAAGGCGGCGACGTTGTAGAGCCGTTGGGTGAGCGCGTGTTGGGTCGTGTTATTGCCCGTGACGTATTCAAGCCAGGTACCGAGGACGTCATCGTTCCTGCCGGCACTCTGGTCGACGAGAAGTGGGTCGAGTTCATCGAGCTGAACAGCATCGACGAAGTGATCGTGCGTTCGCCGATCAGTTGCGAAACCCGCTACGGCATTTGCGCCAAGTGCTACGGCCGCGACTTGGCTCGTGGTCACCAGGTGAACATCGGTGAAGCTGTCGGCGTTATCGCTGCTCAGTCCATCGGTGAGCCGGGTACCCAGCTGACGATGCGTACGTTCCACATCGGTGGTGCGGCAAGCCGGACCTCCGCGGCCGACAGTGTTCAGGTGAAGAACGGCGGTACCGTCCGTCTGCATAACCTGAAGCACGTTGAGCGAGTGGATGGTCACCTGGTTGCTGTGTCCCGTTCCGGCGAGCTGGCGATCGCTGACGACTTCGGTCGTGAGCGTGAGCGTTACAAGCTGCCGTACGGTGCTGTGATTTCGGTTAAAGAAGGTGACAAGGTCGACGCTGGCTCTATCGTGGCCAAGTGGGATCCGCACACTCACCCGATCGTTACCGAAATGAAAGGTACCGTGACCTACGTGGGCATGGAAGAAGGCATCACGATCAAGCGTCAGACTGACGAATTGACCGGTATGACCAACATTGAAGTACTTGACGCGAAAGATCGTCCAGCTGCCGGTAAAGACATTCGTCCTGCCGTGAAGATGGTCGACGACAACGGCAAGGATCTGTTGCTGCCAGGCACTGACGTAATTGCTCAGTACTTCCTGCCAGCCAACGCCCTGGTCGGTGTAGCGGACGGCGCGAAGATCGCGATCGGTGATGTTATCGCTCGTATCCCGCAAGAAACTTCGAAGACCCGTGACATCACCGGTGGTCTGCCGCGTGTTGCCGACCTGTTCGAAGCTCGTCGTCCGAAAGAGGCCTCGATCCTGGCTGAAGTCAGCGGCACCATCGCGTTCGGTAAAGAGACCAAGGGCAAGCGCCGTCTGGTCATTACCCCGAACGACGGTAGCGATCCGTACGAAGAGCTGATTCCGAAGTGGCGTCACCTGAACGTCTTCGAAGGCGAACAGGTAAACCGCGGCGAAGTTATCTCCGACGGTCCAAGCGATCCACACGACATCCTGCGTCTGCTGGGTGTGAGTGCGCTGGCCAAGTACATCGTGAACGAGATCCAGGACGTTTATCGCCTGCAGGGCGTGAAGATCAACGACAAGCACATCGAGACCATTCTGCGTCAGATGCTGCGTAAGGTTGAGATCGCTGAATCCGGCGATTCCAGCTTCATCAAGGGCGACCAGATGGAACTGACTCACGTACTGGTAGAGAACGAGCGTCTGAACACCGAAGACAAGTTTGTCGCCAAGTTCACCCGCGTTCTGCTGGGTATCACCAAGGCGTCGCTGTCGACCGAATCGTTCATCTCGGCGGCCTCTTTCCAAGAGACCACTCGCGTACTGACCGAAGCGGCGGTAACCGGCAAGCGCGATTACCTGCGCGGCCTGAAAGAAAACGTAGTCGTGGGTCGCCTGATCCCGGCTGGTACTGGCCTGGCCTATCACAGTGAGCGTAAGCGTCGCCGTGATGCAGACAAGCCTCTGCGCGTAAGCGCAAGTGAAGTTGAAGCTGCACTGACCGAAGCGCTGAACTCCAGCGGTAACTGAGGTCTGCAGTAGATTGAGATAGGGCCCTGGCTTTTCTGCTCACGAATCAAGACGATTTTGTCGGGGTTCGCTGATAGGGGAGGCCGGGGCCTTGCCTTGACTGGGGACAAGATCCTCTTTAGACTCTTGTACCCCTAAATTTGGTGGGGCTTGCGCCCTGCCATTTTGTTTATGTCGAAAGACAACAGTGGAGCTAGTAGATGGCAACTATCAACCAGCTGGTACGTCAGCCGCGTAAGCGTATCGTCGAGAAATCCGACGTGCCTGCGCTGCAGAACTGCCCGCAACGTCGTGGCGTGTGCACTCGCGTGTATACCACTACGCCGAAAAAACCTAACTCGGCACTGCGTAAAGTATGCCGTGTGCGTCTGACCAACGGTTTCGAGGTTTCCTCGTACATCGGTGGTGAAGGCCACAACCTGCAAGAGCACAGCGTGGTACTGATCCGCGGCGGTCGTGTAAAAGACTTGCCGGGTGTTCGTTACCACACCGTTCGCGGCTCCCTGGATACCTCCGGCGTTAAAGGTCGTAACCAAGGTCGTTCGAAGTACGGTACCAAGCGTCCGAAGTAATCGGCCGTTTTGCAGTTAATTATTTTATTGAGTCGATAAGAGTAAGGTCGGGCACGAGTCCTTTGGATCAGCTGTCCCGAGCTAACCTGAAGACCGTTTGAGGGCTTATCATGCCAAGACGTCGCGTAGCAGCCAAACGTGAGATTCTGGACGATCCGAAATACGGAAGCCAGATCCTCGCCAAGTTCATGAACCACGTAATGGAAAGCGGCAAGAAAGCCGTTGCCGAGCGTATCGTTTATGGCGCGCTGGAAAAAGTTAAAGAACGCAAGAACAGCGATCCCCTGGAAATCTTCGAGAAAGCTCTCGACGCCATCGCTCCGCTGGTCGAAGTGAAGTCGCGCCGTGTTGGCGGTGCTACTTACCAGGTTCCGGTCGAAGTTCGTCCGTCCCGTCGTAACGCTCTGGCAATGCGCTGGTTGGTAGACTTCGCCCGTAAGCGCGGCGAGAAGTCTATGGCTCTGCGCTTGGCTGGCGAACTGCTGGATGCTGCCGAAGGCAAGGGTGCTGCAGTTAAGAAGCGTGAAGACGTACACCGTATGGCTGAAGCCAACAAGGCTTTCTCGCACTACCGCTTCTAATATCGGCATCATTCATTTTGCGAGGGCTTTATGGCTCGTACTACAGCAATCAACCGCTACCGTAACATTGGTATCTGTGCCCACGTTGACGCGGGCAAGACTACCACTACCGAGCGGATCCTGTTCTACACAGGTCTCAGCCACAAGATGGGTGAGGTGCATGACGGCGCTGCTACCACCGACTGGATGGTGCAGGAGCAGGAGCGTGGTATCACCATTACCTCTGCTGCTGTAACTACCTTCTGGAAAGGTTCGCGCGGCCAATACGATAACTATCGTGTAAACGTTATCGATACCCCGGGCCACGTAGACTTCACCATTGAAGTAGAGCGTTCGCTGCGCGTACTCGACGGCGCGGTCGTTGTGTTCTGCGGTACTTCCGGTGTTGAGCCTCAGTCCGAAACCGTATGGCGTCAAGCCAACAAATACGGCGTTCCACGTGTTGTTTACGTGAACAAGATGGACCGTGCCGGTGCCAACTTCCTGCGCGTTGTTGCTCAGATCAAAAACCGTCTGGGTCACACTCCGGTTCCAGTTCAACTGGCTATCGGTGCAGAAGATAACTTCGAAGGTCAGATCGATCTGATCAAGATGAAGGCTATCTACTGGAACGACGACGACAAGGGTACTACCTATCGCGAGGAAGAAATTCCTGCCGATATGCTGGACCTGGCTAACGAGTGGCGCTCCAACATGGTTGAAGCTGCCGCCGAAGCCAACGAAGAGCTGATGAACAAGTACCTTGAAGAAGGTGAGTTGACTGTCGAAGAGATCAAGGCAGGCCTGCGCGCGCGCACCCTGGCCAGCGAGATCGTTCCGGCTGTCTGCGGTTCCTCGTTCAAGAACAAGGGCGTTCCGCTGGTTCTCGATGCTGTCATCGACTACCTGCCTGCTCCGACTGAGATCCCTGCAATCCAGGGTATCCATCCGGACAACATCGACGACGAAAACGCTCCGAAAATCGAGCGTCACGCCGACGATAGCGAGCCGTTCTCGGCTCTGGCGTTCAAGATTGCTACTGACCCGTTCGTGGGTACCCTGACTTTCGTGCGCGTTTACTCGGGCATGCTGCAGTCTGGCGACTCCGTGATCAACTCGGTCAAGGGCAAGAAAGAGCGCGTTGGTCGTATGGTGCAGATGCACGCCAACCAGCGTGAAGAAATCAAGGAAGTGCTCGCGGGCGACATCGCTGCGCTGATCGGCATGAAGGACGTCACCACTGGTGACACCCTGTGTGATGCTGCCAGCCCGGTTATCCTCGAGCGTATGGACTTCCCTGAGCCGGTGATTTCGGTGGCTGTTGAGCCGAAAACCAAGCAAGACCAGGAGAAGATGGGTATTGCACTGGGCAAGCTGGCTCAGGAAGACCCGTCGTTCCGCGTCAAGACTGACGAAGAAACTGGTCAGACCATCATCTCGGGTATGGGTGAGCTTCACCTGGACATCCTCGTTGACCGCATGAAGCGCGAGTTCAACGTCGAAGCCAACATCGGTAAGCCGCAGGTTTCCTACCGCGAGAAGATCACCGTCGGCTGTGAAGTTGAAGGTAAGTTCGTTCGTCAATCCGGCGGTCGTGGCCAGTTCGGTCATTGCTGGATCCGTTTTGCTCCGGCAGACGTCGACGAAAAAGGCAATATCACTGAAGGTCTGGTGTTTGCCAACGAGGTCGTTGGTGGTGTGGTTCCGAAGGAATACATCCCGGCAATCCAGAAGGGTATCGAAGAGCAGATGAAGAACGGCGTTGTCGCCGGCTATCCGCTGATCGGCCTGAAGGCTACCGTGTTTGATGGTTCTTACCACGACGTCGACTCTAACGAGATGGCGTTTAAGGTAGCGGCCTCCATGGCGACCAAGCAGCTGCGTGAGAAGGGCAAGGGCGTAGTTCTTGAGCCGATCATGAAGGTTGAAGTAGTAACCCCTGAGGACTACATGGGTGACGTGATGGGTGACCTGAACCGTCGTCGTGGTCTGATCCAGGGTATGGAAGACTCGGTCTCTGGCAAGGTTATCCGTGCTGAAGTGCCGCTGGGTGAAATGTTCGGTTATGCGACCGACGTTCGTTCCATGTCCCAGGGTCGCGCGAGCTACTCCATGGAGTTCTCCAAGTACGCCGAAGCTCCGTCGAATATCGTCGAAGCACTCGTTAAAAAACAAGGCTAATCCAGCCCTTTAGGCAAGAGGTTCACTGTCGTGGCTAAAGAAAAATTTGAACGTAACAAACCGCACGTCAACGTTGGCACCATCGGTCACGTTGACCACGGTAAAACCACTCTGACCGCTGCACTGACTCGTGTTTGCTCCGAGGTTTTCGGTTCGGCTCGTGTTGACTTCGACAAGATCGACAGCGCCCCGGAAGAAAAGGCACGTGGTATCACCATCAACACTGCGCACGTAGAGTACGATTCGAACATTCGTCACTACGCGCACGTTGACTGCCCAGGTCACGCCGACTACGTCAAAAACATGATCACTGGTGCTGCCCAGATGGACGGCGCGATCCTGGTTTGCTCGGCTGCCGATGGTCCGATGCCACAAACTCGTGAGCACATCCTGTTGTCCCGTCAGGTAGGCGTTCCGTACATCGTTGTCTTCCTGAACAAGGCTGACATGGTGGACGACGCTGAGCTGCTGGAACTGGTTGAGATGGAAGTGCGCGACCTGCTGAGCACTTACGACTTCCCAGGTGATGACACTCCAATCATCATCGGTTCGGCTCTGATGGCTCTGAACGGCCAAGACGACAACGAAATGGGCACTACCGCTGTTAAGAAGCTGGTAGAAACTCTGGATACCTACATCCCAGAGCCAGAGCGTGCTATCGACAAGCCGTTCCTGATGCCAATCGAAGACGTGTTCTCGATCTCCGGCCGCGGTACCGTGGTAACTGGTCGTGTTGAGCGTGGTATCGTTCGCATCCAGGAAGAAGTTGAGATCGTTGGTCTGCGCGACACTCAGAAAACCACCTGCACCGGTGTTGAGATGTTCCGCAAGCTGCTGGACGAAGGTCGTGCTGGTGAGAACTGCGGCGTTCTGCTGCGTGGCACCAAGCGTGACGACGTTGAGCGTGGCCAGGTTCTGGTTAAGCCAGGTACCGTTAAGCCGCACACCAAGTTCACTGCTGAAGTGTACGTTCTGAGCAAAGAAGAAGGCGGCCGTCATACTCCGTTCTTCAAAGGCTACCGTCCACAGTTCTACTTCCGTACTACTGACGTGACTGGTAACTGCGAGCTGCCAGAAGGCGTTGAAATGGTAATGCCAGGTGACAACATCCAGATGACTGTCACTCTGATCAAAACCATCGCGATGGAAGATGGTCTGCGTTTCGCTATCCGTGAAGGCGGTCGTACCGTCGGCGCTGGCGTCGTAGCCAAAGTCATCGAGTAATCGACGACTCATGAAAAAGCCCCCGCTTGCGGGGGCTTTTTTATTGGGTTGACACTCTGTGGGGCCGTCTATAGAATTGCGCCTCCTTTTAACGGGCGTATTGCGCCCGGTGGGAATAGCAGCCTGGAGTCTGAAATCCAATGCAAAATCAGCAAATCCGTATCAGGTTGAAGGCTTTCGACCATCGCCTGATCGACCAATCCACCCAGGAAATCGTGGAAACCGCGAAACGTACTGGTGCTCAAGTGCGTGGTCCTATTCCACTGCCTACCCGTAAAGAGCGGTTCACCGTTCTGGTCTCCCCGCACGTCAACAAAGACGCGCGTGACCAGTACGAGATCCGTACTCATAAGCGCGTACTGGACATCGTCCAGCCAACGGATAAAACCGTTGATGCTCTTATGAAGCTTGATCTTGCGGCAGGTGTGGAAGTGCAGATCAGCCTCGGCTAAGACTCGGTCTTAGTCGTGTAACGCTCTGAAATGGGCGGCCATAGCGGGTGAAAGCCCCGTACACTCATGAGGTTTACAACATGACTATTGGTGTAGTCGGTCGTAAATGCGGTATGACCCGTATTTTCACCGAAGAAGGTGTCTCCATTCCGGTCACGGTCATTGAGATCGAGCCGAATCGCGTCACCCAGTTCAAAACTGAAGAAACCGATGGCTATCGTGCAGTGCAAGTCACTGTAGGTGAGCGTCGTGCTTCGCGCGTGACTGCTGCTCAAGCAGGTCACTTCGCTAAAGCGAACGTTGCTGCCGGTCGTGGCGTTTGGGAATTCCGCCTTGAAGAAGGCGAGTACCAAGCTGGCGATCTGATCAATGCAGAAATCTTCGCAGCTGGCCAACTGGTAGATGTTACCGGTCAGTCGAAAGGTAAAGGCTTCGCCGGTACCATCAAGCGTTGGAATTTCCGCGGTCAAGATAACACCCACGGTAACTCCGTTTCCCACCGCGTCCCGGGCTCTATTGGCCAGTGCCAGACTCCTGGTCGTGTATTCAAGGGCAAAAAAATGTCCGGTCATATGGGCGCTGAGCGCGTGACCGTGCAGTCCCTGGAAGTAGTGCGCGTCGACGCTGAACGCAATCTGTTGTTGGTCAAGGGTGCTGTTCCTGGCGCTACTGGCGGCAACCTGGTTGTACGTCCGGCGGCCAAGGCTCGCGGTTAAGGGGAAGCTGACATGCAATTAAATGTAAATGACGCTCAAGCGATCGAAGTTTCCGAACTGACATTTGGCGGCGAATTCAACGAGACGCTGGTTCACCAAGCAGTCGTGGCCTACATGGCCGGCGGCCGTCAAGGTAGCAAGCAGCAAAAGACCCGTTCCGACGTTTCCGGTGGCGGCAAGCGCCCATGGCGTCAGAAAGGTACTGGCCGTGCTCGTGCCGGTACTATCCGTAGCCCAATCTGGCGTGGCGGCGGTACCACTTTCGCAGCTCGTCCACAGGATCACTCCCAGAAGCTGAACAAGAAGATGTATCGCGCAGCAATGCGTTCCATCCTTGCTGAGCTGGTGCGTACTGATCGTCTGGTCGTGGTTCAGGATTTCGCTGTTGAAACTCCGAAAACCAAAGATCTGCTGGGCAAGCTGAACAACATGAGTCTGACCGACGTTCTGATCGTGTCTGACGCTGTTGATCAGAACCTGTACCTGGCTGCTCGTAACCTGCCACACGTTGATGTACGTGACGTGCAAGGTTCCGATCCAGTTAGTCTGATCGCATACGACAAAGTGTTGATCACTGTGTCGGCCGTGAAGAAATTCGAGGAGCTGCTGGGATGAACCAGGAACGCGTATTTAAAGTTCTGCTTGGCCCGCACGTTTCCGAGAAGGCTACGGTTCTGGCAGACAAGAAAGGCCAGTTCGTTTTCAAGGTTGCTACTGATGCAACCAAGCTGGAAATCAAGAAGGCCGTCGAAAGCCTGTTCAGCGTGAAAGTGGAGCGCGTTACTACCCTGAACGTTCTGGGTAAGAGCAAGCGTACCGCTCGCGGTCTGGGCAAGCGTAATGACTGGAAGAAGGCAGTTATCTCCCTTCAACCAGGCCAAGATCTCGATTTCAGCAGCAGTGCTGAGTAAGGAAGGGGTGCATCATGGCAATCGTTAAATGCAAACCGACTTCCCCTGGCCGCCGTTTTGTGGTCAAGGTGGTCAACCAGGAGCTGCATAAAGGCGCTCCTCACGCACCGCTGCTCGAGAAGAAATCGAAGTCTGGTGGTCGTAACAACAATGGCCGTATTACCACTCGTCACGTTGGTGGTGGTCATAAGCAGCACTACCGTCTGGTCGACTTCCGTCGCAACGACAAAGATGGCATCGCTGCCACTGTCGAGCGTATCGAATACGATCCAAACCGTACTGCTCACATCGCTTTGCTGCTGTACGCAGACGGCGAGCGTCGCTACATCATCGCCCCTAAAGGCGTGAGCGCTGGCGACCAGCTGATCGCAGGTGCTCTGGCACCGATCAAGCCGGGCAACGCTCTGCAACTGCGTAACATTCCAGTTGGTAGCACCGTACACGGCATCGAACTGAAGCCAGGTAAAGGCGCGCAAATCGCTCGTTCCGCTGGTGCTTCGGCTCAGCTGATCGCTCGTGAAGGTGTCTACGTGACCCTGCGTCTGCGTTCTGGTGAGATGCGTAAAGTCCTGGCTGAATGCCGTGCGACCCTGGGCGAAGTCTCGAACTCCGAGCACAGCCTGCGTTCGCTGGGTAAAGCTGGTGCCAAACGCTGGCGTGGCGTTCGCCCAACCGTTCGTGGTGTTGCCATGAACCCGGTTGACCACCCACATGGTGGTGGTGAAGGTCGTACCTCTGGTGGTCGTCATCCGGTATCGCCATGGGGCTTCCCGACTAAGGGCGCGAAGACTCGTGGTAATAAGCGTACCGACAAAATGATCGTCCGTCGTCGCAAGTAAATAGAGGGATACGACAGTGCCACGTTCTCTGAAAAAAGGTCCTTTTATTGATCTTCACCTACTGAAGAAGATCGAAGTGGCGGCGGAAAAGAACGATCGCAAACCAGTTAAGACCTGGTCGCGCCGTTCCATGATCCTGCCACAAATGGTCGGTCTGACCATTGCTGTGCATAACGGTCGTCAACATGTTCCAGTTCTCGTGAACGAAGACATGGTCGGCCACAAACTGGGCGAGTTCGCCGGTACCCGTACATATCGCGGGCACGTGGCTGACAAGAAAGCCAAGCGTTAAGGGGTAAGGAACGATGGAAGTAGCCGCTAAGTTGTCGGGCGCTCGAATCTCCGCCCAGAAAGCCCGCTTGGTCGCCGACCAGATCCGCGGGAAGAAGGTGGGCGAAGCGCTCAACCTGTTGGCTTTTAGCAGTAAGAAAGCCGCCGAGATCATGAAGAAAGTGCTGGAGTCGGCCGTAGCCAACGCCGAGCATAACGAAGGCGCAGACGTTGATGACCTGAAGGTCTCCACCGTTTTCGTCAACGAAGGGCGTTCGCTGAAGCGCATCATGCCACGTGCCAAAGGCCGTGCTGATCGCATCGTCAAGCGGTCTTGCCATATCACTGTCAAGGTTGCTGACAAGTAACGGAGTCGAAGAGATGGGTCAGAAAGTACATCCCATTGGCATTCGCCTGGGAATCGTCAAGGAGCACACCTCCGTCTGGTACGCAGACGGTCGGACTTATGCGGACTATTTGCTCGCAGATCTGAATGTGCGTGAGTACCTCCAAGACAAACTAAAAAGCGCGTCCGTAAGCCGTATCGATATCCATCGTCCGGCTCAAACTGCACGCATCACCATCCACACCGCTCGTCCCGGCATCGTGATCGGCAAGAAAGGTGAGGATGTTGAGAAACTGCGTCAGGACCTGACCAAGCAAATGGGTGTGCCTGTGCACATCAATATCGAAGAGATCCGCAAGCCGGAGCTCGACGGTATGCTGGTTGCCCAGAGCGTAGCTCAGCAGCTGGAGCGTCGTGTAATGTTCCGTCGCGCTATGAAGCGCGCAGTACAGAACGCCATGCGCATTGGTGCCAAAGGCATCAAAATCCAAGTGAGCGGTCGTCTCGGCGGTGCTGAAATCGCACGTACTGAATGGTATCGCGAAGGTCGTGTGCCACTGCACACCCTGCGTGCCGATATCGACTATGCCACCTACGAAGCTCACACCACTTACGGTGTGATCGGTGTGAAGGTTTGGATCTTCAAAGGCGAAGTAATTGGTGGTCGCCAAGAAGAGCTGAAGCCACAAGCACCTGCGCCTCGTAAAAAAGCTGCTAAGTAAGGGGTACGCCAAATGTTGCAACCAAAGCGTACGAAGTTCCGCAAGCAAATGACCGGTCACAACCGTGGTCTGGCATTGCGCGGTAGCAAAGTCAGCTTCGGCGAGTTCGCGCTGAAGTCTGTTGCTCGTGGTCGTCTCACCGCTCGTCAGATCGAGTCAGCGCGTCGTGCTCTGACCCGTCACGTAAAACGTGGCGGCAAGATCTGGATCCGTGTATTCCCGGACAAGCCTATTTCCAAGAAGCCACTCGAAGTTCGGATGGGTAAAGGTAAGGGTAACGTCGAATACTGGGTTGCCCAGATTCAGCCAGGCAAAGTCCTGTATGAAATCGAGGGTGTTTCTGAAGAGCTGGCGCGTGAGGCTTTCGCCCTGGCTGCTGCAAAGCTGCCGCTCGCCACCTCCTTTGTTAAACGGACGGTGATGTGATGAAAGCGAATGAACTTCGTGAAAAATCCGCACAGCAGCTGAACGAGCAACTGCTCGGCCTGCTGCGCGACCAGTTCAATCTGCGCATGCAGAAGGCAACTGGCCAGTTGGGGCAGTCTCATCTGCTCTCGCAAGTTAAGCGTGACATCGCTCGCGTGAAGACTGTGCTCAACCAGCAGGCAGGTAAGTAATCATGGCTGAAGCCGAAAAAACTGTCCGTACGCTGACTGGCCGTGTTGTCAGCGACAAGATGGACAAGACCATCACCGTTCTGATCGAGCGTCGCGTTAAGCACCCTATCTACGGTAAATACGTTAAGCGTTCGACTAAGCTGCACGCGCACGACGAAACCAACCAGTGCCACATCGGCGACAAAGTCACTATTCGTGAAACTCGTCCGATGGCCAAGACCAAGTCTTGGGCTCTGGTTGATGTTCTCGAACGCGCTGTGGAAGTCTAAGGGCTAAGGGTCGGAGAAATTATATGATTCAGACTCAATCCATGCTCGATGTGGCCGATAACAGCGGCGCTCGCCGCGTTATGTGCATCAAGGTGCTGGGTGGCTCCCATCGTCGTTACGCTGGTATCGGTGACATCATCAAAGTTACCGTCAAGGAAGCAATTCCTCGCGGTAAGGTGAAGAAAGGTCAAGTGATGACTGCTGTTGTAGTCCGCACTCGCCATGGCGTCCGTCGTGCTGACGGCTCCATCATCCGCTTTGATGGCAACGCTGCTGTTCTGTTGAACAACAAGCAAGAGCCGATCGGCACCCGTATCTTTGGGCCAGTGACCCGTGAACTTCGTACTGAGAAGTTCATGAAGATCGTCTCGCTCGCCCCAGAAGTGCTGTAAGGAGATCCGACATGCAAAAGATTCGTCGTGACGACGAGATCATCGTGATCGCCGGCAAAGACAAGGGTAAGCGCGGTAAGGTGCTTAAGGTTCTCGCTGACAACCGTCTGGTTGTTGGTGGTCTGAACCTGGTTAAGCGTCATACCAAGCCTAACCCGATGTCGGGCGTACAGGGCGGTATCGTCGAGAAAGAAGCGCCACTGCACGCTTCCAACGTCGCCATTTTCAACGGCGAAACCAACAAGGCTGACCGCGTTGGTTTCAAAGTAGAAGACGGCAAAAAAATTCGTGTCTTCAAGTCGACCCAAAAAGCGGTTGATGCTTGAACACTGCTAGGTAGAAGACCATGGCACGACTACAAGAGATTTACCGGAAGGAAATCGCTCCGAAACTTAAGGATGAACTTAAGCTTTCGAACGTGATGGAAGTTCCGCGCGTTACCAAAATCACCCTGAACATGGGTCTGGGCGAAGCGATCGGCGACAAAAAAGTCATCGAGCACGCTGTTGCTGACCTGGAAAAGATCACCGGCCAGAAAGTCGTTGTGACCTACGCTCGGAAATCCATCGCTGGCTTTAAAGTCCGTGAAGGTTGGCCGATCGGCGTCAAAGTGACCCTGCGTCGTGAGCGTATGTACGAGTTCCTGGATCGTCTGCTGTCGATCTCCCTGCCTCGGGTTCGCGACTTCCGCGGCCTGAATGCCAAGTCCTTCGACGGTCGTGGCAACTACAGCATGGGCGTGAAAGAGCAGATCATCTTCCCGGAAATCGACTACGACAAGATCGATGCTCTCCGCGGTCTGGACATTACCCTGACCACCACTGCCAAGAACGATGATGAAGGCCGCGCTCTGCTGCGTGCTTTCAAATTCCCGTTCCGCAACTGATTGGAGTAGGAAAATGGCCAAGAAGAGCATGAAAAACCGTGAGCTGAAGCGTCAGCTCACCGTTGCCAAGTACGCCACCAAGCGTGCAGCGCTGAAAGCTATCATCGTCGATCTGAACGCAAGTCCAGAAGCGCGTTGGGAGGCTACCGTAGCTCTGCAGAAGCAGCCACGTGACGCAAGCGCTTCGCGCATGCGTAACCGCTGCCGCCTGACTGGTCGTCCGCACGGCGTTTACCGCAAGTTCGGCCTCGGCCGTAACAAGCTGCGTGAAGCTGCAATGCGTGGTGACGTACCAGGTCTGGTTAAAGCCAGCTGGTAATAGCTATCAAAGTCGCGGTGTTCGGGGTCGCAAGATCCTGACCGCCGGTGGCCTTGAACATGAATCAAGCCCCTTTTGGGGCTTGATTCATTTCTGGGGTGTGTCTAGAATGACCGGCTCGCCTGAGCCCGTGTTTTTTGCCCGGAATTTCTCGGCGACAAGCTGTAGCCGCAAGGCTCATTTTTTTTGTATCAGGAGCGTCTAGCCCATGAGTATGCAGGACCCGTTAGCGGACATGCTAACTCGAATCCGTAATGCCCAGATGGCTGAAAAGTCCGTCGTAAGCATGCCGTCTTCCACGCTGAAGGTGGCTGTAGCAAAAGTCCTGAAGGACGAAGGTTACATCGCGGGTTATCAGATCAGCAGCGAAACCAAGCCACTGCTGTCCATCGAGCTGAAATACTTCGAAGGCCGTCCGGTCATCGAGGAAGTGAAGCGCGTTAGCCGTCCAGGCCTGCGTCAGTACAAGTCCGTTGAAGATCTGCCGAAAGTTCGTGGCGGTCTCGGCGTGTCTATCGTCTCCACCAACAAAGGTGTGATGACTGATCGTGCTGCGCGCGCTGCCGGTGTCGGCGGCGAAGTTCTTTGCACTGTGTTCTAAGGGGGGATAAGCATGTCTCGCGTCGCTAAGAACCCCGTTAAGCTGCCAGCTGGTGTTGAAGTTAAATTCGCCGGCCAACAGCTTTCGGTGAAGGGTGCCAAGGGCACTCTCGAACTGAACGTACACTCGTCCGTTGAAATTGTTCAGGAAGCTGGTGAGCTGCGTTTCGCTGCTCGCAATGGTGACCAACAAACTCGCGCAATGGCCGGTACCACTCGTGCGTTGGTAAACAACATGGTCCAAGGCGTAAGCCAAGGCTTCGAGCGCAAGCTCCAGCTGGTCGGTGTTGGTTACAAGGCACAAGCAAAAGGCACAGTGCTGAACTTGGCCCTTGGCTTCTCGCATCCAGTGGACTACGAGCTGCCGGAAGGCATCACCGCTGAGACTCCTAGCCAGACCGATATCCTGATCAAGGGCATCGACAAGCAGCTGGTAGGTCAAGTGGCCGCTGAGATCCGCGACTTCCGTCCGCCAGAGCCTTACAAAGGTAAAGGTGTGCGCTACGCGGACGAAGTCGTCCGTCGTAAAGAAGCCAAGAAGAAGTAGGGCATAGCAAATGACCGACAAAAAAGTTACTCGACTGCGTCGCGCTCGCAAAGCACGCCTGAAAATGCACGAACTCGAAGTCGTGCGTCTCTGCGTGTTCCGCTCTTCGCAGCACATCTACGCCCAGGTCATTTCGGCCGACGGCAACAAGGTCCTGGCAAGTGCCTCGACTTTGGATAAAGAACTGCGTGATGGCGCCACTGGCAACATCGACGCGGCCACTAAGGTTGGCCAGCTGGTCGCTACGCGTGCAAAAGCCGCTGGCGTCTCGCAGGTGGCTTTCGACCGCTCTGGCTTCAAGTATCACGGCCGCGTCAAGGCGCTGGCTGATGCTGCTCGTGAAGCTGGGCTGGAGTTCTAAGTTATGTCAAATAACGACCAAAAGCGCGACGAAGGCTACATTGAGAAGCTGGTTCAAGTTAACCGCGTAGCCAAAACCGTAAAAGGCGGCCGTATCTTCACTTTCACCGCGTTGACCGTGGTTGGTGATGGTAAAGGTCGCGTTGGCTTCGGCCGTGGCAAGTCGCGTGAAGTGCCTGCTGCGATCCAGAAGGCAATGGAAGCTGCTCGCCGCAACATGATCCAAGTTGATCTGAACGGCACTACCCTGCAGTACGCAATGAAGTCCGCTCACGGCGCTTCGAAGGTGTACATGCAGCCTGCTTCTGAAGGTACCGGTATCATCGCTGGCGGCGCTATGCGTGCTGTCCTCGAAGTTGCTGGCGTTCAGAACGTTCTGGCCAAGTGCTACGGCTCGACTAACCCAGTAAACGTGGTTCACGCCACTTTCAAGGGTTTGAAAGCAATGCAGTCCCCTGAATCCATTGCCGCCAAGCGTGGCAAAAGCGTCCAGGAGATCATCTGATCATGGCTACCGTTAAAGTAACGCTGATCAAAAGCATGACCGGCCGTATCCCTAACCACAAACTGTGCGTTAAGGGTCTGGGTCTGCGTCGCATCGGTCACACTGTAGAAGTCCAGGATACTCCCGAGAACCGCGGGATGATCAACAAGGCTTACTACATGCTGCGTGTCGAGGGTTAATCGATGAAACTCAATGATCTGAGTCCAGCGCCGGGTTCCCGTCGCGAAAAGCATCGTCCGGGCCGTGGTATCGGTAGTGGTTTGGGTAAGACTGGTGGCCGTGGTCACAAGGGTCAGACTTCCCGCTCCGGTGGCACCATTGCTCCAGGCTTTGAAGGCGGTCAACAGCCGCTGCATCGTCGCCTGCCAAAGTTCGGTTTCGTATCCCTGAAGGCCATGGACCGCGCAGAAGTGCGTCTGTCCGAGCTGGCTAAAGTGGAAGGCGACATCGTCACCGTGCAGTCCCTGAAAGATGCCAACGTGATTAACCAAAACGTACAGCGTGTGAAAATCATGCTGTCCGGCGAAGTTACTCGCGCTGTGACTATCAAGGGCATCGCAGCCACCAAAGGTGCGCGTGCGGCTATCGAAGCAGCTGGCGGCAAGTTCGAGGAATAAATGGCTAAGCAAGGTGCTCTCTCTGCGCTCGGCAAAGGCGGTATGTCTGAACTCTGGGCTCGTCTGCGTTTTCTGTTCTTGGCGATTATCGTCTACCGAATAGGCGCACACATCCCGGTTCCAGGTATTAACCCTGACCGACTCGCAGACCTGTTTCGACAGAATGAGGGGACCATTCTTAGCTTGTTCAACATGTTTTCCGGCGGCGCGCTGGAACGGATGAGCATCTTTGCACTGGGGATCATGCCGTACATCTCGGCATCGATCATCATGCAACTGATGACCGCTGTCAGCCCGCAGCTGGAGCAGTTGAAGAAGGAAGGTGAAGCTGGCCGTCGCAAGATCAGCCAGTACACCCGCTACGGCACTGTCGTCCTAGCTCTTGTTCAGGCCATCGGCATGTCCGTTGGCCTGGCGGGGCAGGGCGTTGCGTTCACTGGTGACTTTGGCTTCCATTTCGTCGCGGTATCCACTTTTGTGGCTGGTGCGATGTTCATGATGTGGCTGGGTGAGCAGATTACTGAGCGTGGTGTTGGCAACGGTATCTCGATGTTGATTTTCGCAGGTATCGTCGCCGGTCTTCCGAGAGCGATCGGGCAGTCTTTCGAGTCTGCGCGTCAGGGTGATATCAACATTTTTGCCCTGGTTGCCATCGGTTTGCTGGCAGTAGCGATTATCGGTTTTGTGGTGTTCATTGAGCGTGGCCAGCGTCGTATTGCTGTTCACTATGCCAAGCGTCAGCAGGGCCGCAAGGTGTTTGCTGCGCAGACTAGCCACTTGCCGCTGAAAGTGAATATGGCAGGCGTTATTCCTGCTATTTTCGCGAGCAGCATTTTGCTGTTCCCGGCTTCGTTGGGTGCCTGGTTCGGTCAGTCTGAAGGTATGGGCTGGTTGCAGGACATCTCGCAGTCGATCGCTCCTGGTCAGCCGTTGAATATTCTGCTGTTTAGTGCAGGGATTATTTTCTTCTGCTTCTTCTATACGGCGTTGATGTTCAATCCGAAAGACGTAGCGGAAAACCTGAAGAAGTCCGGTGCCTTTATTCCGGGCATCCGTCCAGGCGAGCAGTCTGCGCGCTACATTGATGGCGTTCTGACCCGCTTGACCATGTTCGGTGCTCTATATATGACGGCCGTCTGCCTGTTGCCCCAGTTCCTGGTGGTTGCAGCAAACGTTCCGTTCTACCTTGGCGGGACCTCGTTGCTGATCGTGGTCGTGGTTGTTATGGACTTTATGTCGCAAGTACAATCGCACCTCGTTTCGCACCAGTACGAATCCCTGATGAAGAAAGCCAACCTGAAGGGTTACGGCAGCGGCATGCTGCGCTGACCCATAAGGTTCGAGGAGTTGGTGATGAAAGTTCGTGCATCGGTGAAAAAGCTGTGCCGTAACTGCAAGATTATTCGCCGCGAAGGTGTTGTTCGAGTAATTTGCAGCGCGGAACCGCGTCACAAACAGCGCCAAGGCTGAGTGTGATTGTGCTTCAAGCCCAGCAGCTAGTGCGCTGCTGGGTTGATTATTTGTTATTACAGCGATATTATCTCGCGCCCTATTTCTTGGCTTCCGGGGCGTAGGTAGCTGTCAATTGGAGTCCCACTGAATGGCCCGTATTGCAGGCGTTAACATTCCAGATAACAAGCATACTGTTATCTCGCTGACCTACATCTATGGTGTTGGTCGCACGACTGCGCAGAAAATCTGTGCAGAGACTGGGGTCAACCCAGCCGCAAAGATCAAGGATCTGAGCGACGAGCAAATTGAACAGCTGCGTGGCGAAGTGGCGAAGTTCACCACTGAAGGTGACCTGCGTCGCGAAATCAACATGAAAATCAAACGCTTGATGGATCTGGGCTGCTACCGCGGTCTGCGCCATCGTCGTGGTCTTCCAGTGCGCGGTCAGCGTACCAAGACCAACGCGCGTACTCGCAAAGGTCCGCGTAAGCCGATCCGCAAGTAATCGCACCAGCGAATCGACAGGAATTTAGTCATGGCAAAACCTGCTGCTCGTCCTCGTAAAAAGATTAAAAAGACAGTGGTTGATGGCATCGCCCACATCCACGCGTCTTTCAATAACACCATCGTGACCATCACCGACCGCCAAGGTAACGCTCTTTCCTGGGCAACCTCCGGTGGTTCGGGTTTCCGCGGTTCCCGCAAGTCCACCCCGTTCGCTGCTCAAGTAGCTGCTGAGCGTGCTGGTCAAGCTGCGCTGGAATATGGCCTGAAAAACCTCGACGTTAACGTCAAGGGCCCAGGTCCAGGTCGTGAATCCGCAGTCCGCGCTTTGAACGGCTGTGGCTACAAGATCGCCAGCATCACCGACGTGACGCCAATCCCGCATAACGGGTGCCGTCCGCCGAAGAAGCGCCGCGTGTAATCCAGGAGATTGTAAAGAATGGCTCGTTACATTGGTCCAAAATGCAAACTGGCTCGTCGCGAAGGCACCGATCTCTTCCTGAAGAGCGGCGTGCGCGCTATCGAATCCAAGTGCAACATCGAAGCAGCACCTGGTATCCACGGCCAGCGCCGCGGTCGCCAGTCCGACTACGGCACCCAACTGCGTGAAAAGCAGAAGGTCCGTCGTATCTACGGCGTTCTCGAGCGTCAATTCAGCGGCTACTACAAAGAAGCTGCTGGCAAGAAGGGTGCAACCGGTGAAAACCTGCTGCAACTGCTCGAATGCCGTCTGGACAACGTTGTATACCGTATGGGCTTCGGTTCGACTCGTGCCGAATCCCGTCAGCTGGTATCGCACAAGTCGATCAGCGTAAACGGTCAGACCGTTAACGTTCCGTCCTACCAGGTTCGTGCTGGTGACGTGGTTGCTGTTCGCGAGAAAGCAAAAAACCAACTTCGCATTGTCCAAGCTCTCGATCTGTGTGCCCAACGTGGCCGCGTAGAATGGGTAGAAGTAGACACTGAGAAGAAGTCGGGCGTTTTCAAGAACGTTCCAGCTCGCAGTGATCTGTCCGCCGACATCAACGAAAGCCTGATTGTCGAGCTCTACTCCAAGTAAGGGCTAGAAAATAGGTGCATCCATGCAGATTTCGGTAAATGAGTTCCTGACACCCCGCCATATTGATGTGCAGGTTGTCAGTCCAACCCGCGCCAAGATCACCCTCGAGCCTCTCGAGCGTGGTTTTGGCCACACCCTGGGCAACGCGCTGCGCCGCATCCTGTTGTCCTCAATGCCCGGCTGTGCAGTAGTCGAGGCCGAGATTGACGGTGTGCTCCACGAGTACAGCGCCATCGAAGGTGTACAGGAAGATGTAATTGAAATCCTGTTGAACCTTAAAGGTCTGGCTATCAAGCTGCACGGCCGTGACGAAGTTACGCTGACCTTGTCGAAGAAGGGTTCGGGGGTGGTTACCGCTGCCGATATTCAGCTGGATCATGATGTCGAGATCGTTAACCCCGATCACGTAATCGCTAACCTGGCGTCTAACGGCGCCCTGAACATGAAGCTCGTAGTAGCTCGTGGTCGTGGTTATGAACCGGCAGACTCGCGTCAGAGCGATGAAGACGAAAGCCGCAGCATCGGTCGCTTGCAGCTTGACTCTTCGTTCAGCCCGGTTCGCCGTATTGCATACGTGGTGGAAAACGCCCGTGTCGAGCAGCGTACCAACCTGGACAAGCTGGTTATTGATCTGGAAACCAACGGTACCCTGGATCCTGAAGAGGCTATCCGTCGTGCTGCAACCATCCTGCAACAGCAGTTGGCTGCGTTCGTGGACCTCAAAGGTGACAGTGAGCCAGTGGTAATCGAGCAGGAAGACGAGATCGATCCGATCCTGCTTCGCCCGGTTGACGATCTGGAACTGACTGTACGTTCGGCTAACTGCCTTAAGGCGGAAAACATTTACTACATCGGCGACCTGATTCAGCGTACCGAAGTAGAACTGTTGAAGACTCCGAACCTTGGCAAGAAATCCTTGACCGAAATCAAGGACGTTCTGGCCTCCCGCGGTCTGTCCCTCGGCATGCGCCTCGACAACTGGCCGCCTGCAAGTCTTAAGAAGGACGACAAGGCGACTGCCTGATCGTCGTAATCACCGAACGTTGTGTTTGGTAAGGAATGAACCATGCGTCATCGTAAAAGTGGTCGTCACCTGAGCCGCACCAGCTCGCACCGCAAGGCCATGTTCCAAAACATGGCGGTGTCGCTGTTCGAGCACGAGCTGATCAAAACTACACTGCCGAAAGCTAAAGAACTGCGCCGCGTTGCTGAGCCGCTGATCACTTTGGCCAAGACAGACAGCCTGGCTAACCGCCGTCTGGCTTTCGACCGTACTCGTTCGAAAGCTATCGTTGGTAAGCTCTTCAACGACCTGGGCAAGCGTTACGCTACCCGTGAGGGTGGCTACCTGCGCATCCTCAAGTGCGGTTTCCGCGCTGGCGACAACGCGCCTATGGCGTACGTCGAGTTGGTTGATCGTGCTGTCGGCGGTGAAGCTGTATCCGCTGAGTAAGACGTCAAATACAAAGAACCGGGCCTAGTGCCCGGTTTTTTGTGTCTGCTGTATTAGAAAATTTCTATCGATAGCAATAATTTAATGCATTTGATGCTGTCATCTTGATGGTCGATACTCCTCGTCAGCCGATTAGCCGGCAGTTCCAAGACTGACAGAGGAAGATTGAGCATGAGCCAAAACAAAACGCTTACCACCGCAAGTGGCGCTCCAGTCGCCGATAACCAGAATTCCCGTTCTGCTGGCCCTCGTGGCCCGCTGCTGCTCGATGATTTTCACCTGATCGAGAAGCTTGCCCACTTCAACCGTGAAAACATTCCTGAGCGTCGCGTACACGCCAAGGGCTCGGGTGCCTACGGCACTTTCACTGTGACCCGCGACATCACTGAATACACCAGTGCCAAGCTTTTCGAGTCCGTGGGTAAGCAGACTCCTACTTTCCTGCGGTTCTCCACCGTAGGTGGCGAGCGTGGTTCGGCTGATACCGAACGCGACCCGCGCGGTTTTGCCCTGAAGTTCTATACCGAAGAAGGTAACTGGGACATCGTCGGCAACAACACGCCTGTGTTCTTCATTCGCGATCCATTGAAGTTTCCCGACTTTATCCACACCCAGAAACGCCTGCCGCAGAGCAACCTGAAGAGCGGCCAGGCCATGTGGGACTTCTGGTCACACTCTCCCGAGGCGCTGCACCAGGTCACCATCCTGTTCTCGGATCGCGGGATTCCGGACGGCTATCGTCATATGCACGGCTTCGGTAGCCACACCTACAGCTTGATCAACGCCAAGGGCGAGCGTCACTGGGTGAAATGGCACTACAAGACCCAGCAGGGCATCAAGAACCTGGCACCGGCCGAGGCTGCCCGCCTGGCGGGTACCGATCCGGATTACGCCCAACGTGACCTGTTCAACGCGATCGAGCGCGGTGACTTGCCGAAATGGAGCGTATGCATTCAGATCATGACCGAGGCTGAGGCTGCCGCTCACTACGAGAACCCGTTCGACGTGACCAAGACCTGGTCGCAGAAGGAGTTCCCGCTGATCGAGGTCGGTGAGCTGGAGTTGAACCGCAACCCGCTGAACTACTTCGCGGAAGTCGAGCAGGCTGCCTTTGGTCCTAGCAACATGGTTCCAGGCGTCGGCCTGTCGCCGGACCGCATGCTGCAAGGCCGCGTATTCGCTTACGCCGATGCTCATCGCTATCGTGTCGGCGCCAACCACCAGCAACTGCCGGTCAACGCTCCGCGCAGCCCGGTGAACAGCTACCAGCGCGACGGCTCCATGGCGTTTGGCAGTAATGGTGGCGCGGCACCGAACTATGAGCCGAACAGCTACGCCGATGCGCCGAAGCAGGCACCTCGCTACGCGGAGCCGGCGCTGGCCCTCAGCGGTGCGGCGGATCGTTACGATCACCGCGAAGACACCGACTACTACAGCCATGCAGGCGCTCTGTTCCGCTTGATGAATGATCAGCAGCAAGCCCTGTTGATCAACAACATCGCCGGTGCAATGGCGGGTGTCAGTTCGGATGTGGTGCAGCGTCAACTGCAGCATTTCTTCAAGGCCGACCCGGCTTATGGAGAAGGAATCGCAAAGGCGTTGGGCGTACAGCTTAACTAAGTCTAAACGAGAAGCAGAACCGCCCTCATTTGGGCGGTTTTTGCGTTTTTTCGGCTACTTTTCTCTGAAAATCTTCACTTTGTTAGCGTTTTTACAGTGACCTGCAAGTCAGCTTGGTTCAAAATACAGACTTTCAAGCAGGGAGATGTAGGGCGATGCAAGGTCACCCGGACGTAATCGATTACCTCAACACGTTGCTGACGGGCGAACTGGCGGCGCGTGACCAATATTTCATCCACTCGCGCATGTATGAGGACTGGGGCTTCAGCAAGCTCTACGAGCGCATCAATCACGAGATGGAAGAAGAGACTCAACACGCCGATGCATTGATGCGTCGCATCCTGATGCTCGAGGGCACGCCACGCATGCGCCCTGACGATCTGGATATCGGTACCACCGTGCCGGACATGTTCGCCGCCGACCTGCGCCTGGAGTACAAGGTCCGCGCTGCACTGTGCAAAGGCATCGAACTGTGCGAGAAGCACAAGGACTATGTCAGCCGCGACATCCTGCGTGTGCAGTTGGCCGATACCGAAGAAGACCATACCTACTGGCTGGAAAAGCAGTTGGGCCTGATCAAGTCGATCGGTCTGGAAAACTATTTGCAGTCGCAGTTCTGATGCTTTAGCCAGCGCCTGCCGGCAAATGCAGGACTGAGGAGCACAAAAAAGCCCCTGCCATTTCACAATGGCAGGGGCTTTTTCATTGGGCTCAGGCCCGGTCGCGGGTCAGCAGTGGCTTGAGGTAGTAGCCGGTATGGGATTGCGGCATTTCTGCCAGCTGCTCCGGCGTACCCTCGGCAATGATCTGTCCGCCCTTGGAACCGCCTTCCGGCCCCAGGTCCACCAGCCAGTCGGCGGTCTTGATCACGTCCAGGTTGTGTTCGATCACCACCACGGTGTTGCCGTGGTCACGCAGGCGATGCAGAACGTCCAGCAACTGCTGGATATCGGCAAAGTGCAGGCCGGTGGTCGGTTCGTCGAGGATGTAGAGGGTCTTGCCGGTGTCACGCTTGGACAGCTCGCGAGACAGCTTGACCCGCTGCGCCTCACCGCCGGACAAGGTCGTCGCCGACTGCCCCAACTTGATGTAGGAAAGCCCCACGTCCATCAGCGTCTGCAGCTTGCGCGCCAGCGCCGGCACCGGGTCGAAGAACTCCCGCGCTTCCTCGATGGTCATTTCCAGGACCTCGTGGATGCTCTTGCCCTTGTACTTGATCTCAAGGGTTTCGCGGTTGTAGCGCTTGCTCTTGCACACATCGCACGGCACGTAGATGTCCGGCAGGAAGTGCATTTCCACCTTGATCAGGCCGTCGCCCTGGCAGGCTTCGCAGCGTCCGCCCTTGACGTTGAAGGAGAAGCGGCCCGGACCGTAGCCGCGCGAGCGCGATTCGGGTACCCCGGCAAACAGTTCGCGGATCGGCGTGAATAGCCCGGTGTAGGTCGCCGGGTTGGAGCGCGGGGTGCGACCGATCGGGCTTTGATCGATATCCACCACCTTGTCCAGGTGCTGCAGGCCGTTGATGCTGTCGTGCGCAGCGGCTTCCAGCGTGGTCGCGCCGTTCAGCGCCGTGGCGCTGAGGGGGAACAGGGTGTTGTTGATCAGGGTCGACTTGCCCGAGCCGGAGACACCGGTCACGCAGGTCAGCAGGCCGATCGGGATCTCCAGGTCGACGTTGCGCAAGTTGTTGCCGCGAGCCCCTTTTAGGGACAGCGAAAGCTTCTTGTTGCGCGGCGTACGCTTGGCCGGCACGGCGATTTTCACGCGCCCTGACAGGTATTTGCCGGTCAGCGAGTCGGGATGGGACATCACCTCGTCGGGAGTGCCCTCGGCGACGATCTGTCCGCCATGCACGCCAGCGCCCGGGCCGATGTCCACCACATAGTCGGCCAGGCGAATGGCGTCCTCGTCGTGTTCGACCACGATCACCGTATTGCCGATATCCCGCAGGTGTTTCAGGGTGCCCAGCAAGCGATCGTTGTCGCGCTGGTGCAGGCCGATGGAGGGTTCGTCGAGGATGTACATCACCCCCACCAGGCCGGCGCCGATCTGGCTGGCCAGACGAATACGCTGCGCTTCGCCGCCGGACAGGGTATCGGCGCTGCGATCCAGGGTCAGGTAATCCAGGCCGACATTGACCAGGAACTGCAGGCGCTCGCGGATTTCCTTGAGGATCTTGTCGGCAATCTCGCCACGGCGTCCGGTTAGCGACAGGGTGCCGAAGTAATCGGTGGCATCGCCGATCGGCAGGCTGGTAACGGCCGGCAACGTCTTCTCGCCGACCCACACGTGGCGGGCTTCGCGACGCAGGCGGGTGCCGCGGCAATCCGGGCACGGCTGGGTGCTGAGGAACTTGGCCAGCTCTTCTCGCACGGTGGCCGATTCGGTCTCGCGGTAGCGGCGTTCCAGGTTCGGCACTATGCCTTCGAACGGGTGGGAGCGTTTGACGATATCGCCACGATCGTTGAGGTACTTGAAGTCGACGTTCTGCGTGCCGCTGCCGTTGAGAATGACCTTCTGCTGGTCGGCCGGCAGCTGGTTGAACGGTACTTCCAGGCTGAAGCCGTAATGCGATGCCAGCGAGCCAAGCATCTGGAAGTAATAGACGTTGCGCCTGTCCCAGCCGCGAATCGCCCCTTCGGCCAGGGTCAGCTCGCCATTGACCAGGCGCTTGATGTCGAAGAACTGCTTGACCCCCAAGCCATCGCAGGTCGGGCAGGCACCGGCCGGGTTGTTGAAGGAGAACAGCTTGGGTTCCAGTTCGCTGATGGCGTGACCACAGATCGGGCAGGCGAAGCGTGCGGAGAAGATGATTTCTTCGCCGGGCTCGTCGTCCATCGGCGCCACCAGGGCGATACCGTCGGCCAGCTTCAGCGCGGTCTCGAAGGACTCGGCCAGACGCTGCTGCAAGTCGGCGCGGACCTTGAAGCGGTCGACCACCACATCGATCGAGTGCTTCTTCTGTTTATCCAGCTTCGGCAGCTCATCCAGCTCGTAGAGCTTGCCGTTGACCCGGGCGCGGACGAAGCCCTGGGCGCGCAGTTCCTCGAAGACCGACAGGTGCTCGCCCTTGCGCTCGCGAATCACCGGCGCCAGCAGCATCAGCTTGCTGCCTTCCGGCTGGGCCAGCACCAGGTCGACCATCTGGCTGACGGTCTGGGCTTCCAGCGGGATGTCGTGATCCGGGCAGCGTGGCGTACCCACGCGGGCATATAGCAGGCGCAGGTAGTCGTAGATCTCGGTGATGGTGCCCACGGTGGAGCGCGGGTTGTGCGAGGTGGATTTCTGCTCGATGGAAATTGCCGGCGACAAACCTTCGATGGTGTCGACGTCGGGTTTTTCCATCATCGACAGGAATTGCCGCGCATAGGCCGACAGCGACTCGACATAACGGCGCTGGCCTTCGGCGTACAGCGTGTCGAACGCCAGGGACGATTTGCCGGATCCGGACAGGCCGGTGATGACGATCAGTTTGTCCCGTGGCAGGGTCAGGTCGATGTTCTTCAGGTTGTGGGTTCGGGCCCCACGAATCAGGATCTTGTCCAAAGTGGCCTCGCTCGGCGGGCGTCGAAAACGTAGGAGTATAAGGGCAAATACTGGATGGATGCACACTATCAAATGAGGTCTGTGCAGCCGTAGATGAAACCTGCGCGGCAAAGCGTCGCCATATACCCCGTCAATCGATCGGACTGGTAGAATCGCCGCCGGTTCACACGAGGTTTTTCCATGCATGATCCCCACAGCGAGCGCATGAGTGGCGCCGAGACCCGCGCGGCAAGCGGTCTGGCCCTGGTGTTCGCCTTCCGTATGCTTGGCATGTTCATGGTGTTGCCGGTCCTGGCGACCTATGGGATGGACCTGGCGGGAGCGACCCCGGCCCTGATCGGGTTGGCGATCGGCGCTTACGGCCTGACCCAGGCGATTTTCCAGATTCCGTTCGGGATCATTTCCGACCGCATCGGCCGTCGTCCGGTGATTTACCTGGGGCTGATCGTCTTTGCCCTGGGCAGTGTGCTGGCGGCCAACGCCGATTCGATCTGGGGCGTGATCGCCGGGCGCATCCTGCAGGGCGCCGGGGCGATTTCCGCGGCGGTCATGGCGCTGTTGTCGGACCTGACCCGCGAGCAGCACCGCACCAAGGCCATGGCCATGATCGGCATGACCATCGGCCTGTCCTTTGCCGTGGCCATGGTGGCCGGCCCGCTGCTGACCCGCGCTTTCGGCTTGCCCGGGCTGTTTTTTGCCACCGGCGGCATGGCGTTGCTGGGCATTTTCATCGTCGCCTTCATGGTGCCGCACTCGACCGGCCCGTTGCAGCACCGCGAATCCGGGGTCGCGCGCCAGGCCCTGTTGCCGACGCTCAAGCACCCGGACCTGCTGCGCCTGGATCTTGGTATCTTCGTGTTGCACGCGATGCTGATGTCGAGCTTCGTCGCCTTGCCGCTGGCCCTGGTGGAAAAAGCCGGCCTGCCCAAGGAGCAGCACTGGTGGGTCTACCTCACCGCGTTGTTGATCTCCTTCTTCGCCATGATCCCGTTCATCATCTACGGCGAGAAGAAACGCAAAATGAAACGAGTTCTGCTGGGCGCGGTCAGTACGCTGCTGCTCACCGAGCTATTCTTCTGGGAGTTCGGCGACAACCTGCAGGCGCTGGTGATCGGCACGGTGGTGTTCTTCACCGCGTTCAACCTGCTGGAAGCTTCGCTGCCGTCGCTGATCAGCAAGGTTTCACCGGCCGGCGGCAAGGGCACGGCAATGGGGGTCTATTCCACCAGCCAGTTCCTCGGTTCGGCGCTGGGCGGCATTCTCGGCGGCTGGTTGTTCCAGCATGGCGGTTTGTCGGTTGTATTCCTGGGTTGCGCAGGGTTGGCTGCACTCTGGCTGGCCTTTGCTGTTACCATGCGCGAACCACCTTACGTGACGAGCCTGCGCTTGCCGTTATCGCCCGAAGCGATCCGCGAAGCCGGTCTGGTCGAGCGCCTGAAGGCCGTTGTTGGGGTAACAGATGCAGTGATGGTGGCCGAAGAAGCCGCCATTTACATCAAATTGGACACCGAATTATTGGATCGCGCGACCCTCGAGCAGCTGGTCAACCCAGCCCGATCGGCGTGCGAAGCCTAGGAGAACGTTATGGCCCGTGGGGTTAACAAAGTCATATTGGTCGGCACTTGCGGCCAGGATCCTGAAGTTCGCTACCTGCCTAACGGTAACGCCGTGACCAACCTGAGTCTGGCCACCAGCGAACAATGGACCGACAAGCAGACCGGTCAGAAGGTCGAGAAGACCGAGTGGCACCGTGTGTCGATGTTCGGCAAGGTTGCGGAAATCGCCGGCGAGTACCTGCGCAAAGGCTCGCAGGTCTACATCGAAGGCAAGCTGCAGACCCGCGAGTGGGAAAAAGACGGCATCAAGCGTTACACCACTGAAATCATCGTCGACATGCAGGGCACCATGCAGCTGCTGGGCGGCCGTCCTCAGGGCGACCAGGGCCAGGGCATGGGCAACTCCGCGCCACGTCCGCAGCAGTCGCGTCCGCAGCCTTCGCAGGCGCCACAACGCGAGTCGCGTCCAGCGCCTCAGCAGTCCTCGCCACAGCCGGCGCAGAACTTCGACGACAGCTTCGATGACGATATTCCGTTCTGATCCCTCGGAACGCAGGTCATGAGTGAAAAACGGAGCCCTTGATGGGCTCCGTTTTTTTTGGCCGCTTGAAACACCGGC
>NZ_JACNDE010000051.1:0-39911 GCF_017351415.1 Pseudomonas sp. FW305-25
CGACATTATTTCCTAGTATCCTAGTGCTCATGTTTTTTACTTGAGTTTACTGGGTGACATATGCTCTTACGCACCATCTTCATTGAAAACAAAGAGCAGCAAATGCTGACAGCGGCTTTGCTCTGCAGTTTTTCTGTTCCAGAAGCAGGTCGAAACTTTCTCGCCTATAGCCTGAACGAAAGCCTTGATGACGATAATCTGCGCGTCTATATCGCCTTGTTATTCAACGAAGGGGGCAATTACTGCCTGGGCGCCCTGGACTCGGACGAGGACGGGCAGCTGGCGATTCGCGTGTTCAGCCAGATCCTGCGCGAGGCAGCCACCGGCGAACACCGTGAAAGCGATATGCCCTACCATCTGCTGGACCTGAACAAACAACAGTTGCCCCCCGCCGCCGCGGCGGACCATCGCCTGTTGAGCACCAAGAAAGAGTGGATCGCCAAGCTGCTGAGCTTTCAGAGTTCGGCTCAATTCGGCCCGGCGGCCGAGCATTTGCCCACAGCCATCGATGACCAGCAACTCGACGCCGCCCTGGCGCAGCTCGACGAACAGGCAAACGACAGCGCCGAGCAAGAACACCACGAATCCACCGCAGCTGCGGGCAGCTGCGCAACGCAAAGCCCCCAGCCAGATGCGCCCGAAGCCGAAATTCGCTACTCCGATGCCGGCCCCCTGCCAATACCGGACGAACAGCAACCCCCGGTCGAACCCCAGGATGAAGCCTGGCCTTTCCCGGGCACCGACCCCGAGCACTTCCTGCAGGATGTCGAGGCGAGCCTGATGGAGTTTTCCAGCATCGCCAATCGGCTCAAGCAACAGAAACTGCAAAGCCAGGCGCAACAGCAGACCCTGGACTCCAGAGAGTCCCAACTGCAGGAGAAAGAGCGCGCGTTCGAACAGAAGGAAGAGCAGTTACAGCAACTGCAACGGCAACTTGATGAAGATCGGCAATCCGACAGCACGGTGCGGGCGCAACAAGAAGCGCGTCAGTGCGAACTGGATAAACGCGAAGAAGCATTGCAGCAAAAAACCAGGGAGCTGGCGGAGCAATTCAAGAAGCTCAACCATGCCAAGGACAACTTCAACAACACCCTTAGAAGCCTCAACGAGGTCATTCGGCTCAACGAGGATGCGCTGTCCGAATAAGCTTTTCTTGCTCGCCGGACAGACTCTAATTACTACCAGGGTCGGTAAACCTGAAGCGGCTAATTATAAATTGCCAGACTCTGCCAAAGGGGCGCTATTCAGATAGCGGTCTTTGACTTTCTCGATATAACCATCACGGCGCATGGCCTCTATGGCCTTCGCAACATGGGTCACGACCTCGGCGTCGCACACTTTGGAACAGGCGAGGTAAAGCTCATGACTCACCATGGGGGGGCTCATCAACAGCGGCCGGCTGGAGACGTGCTTCCAGATATACCGACTTTCCTGAACCCCGTTGAACCAGGCATCCACCCTGCCCTTCAACAACAATTGCGCGGGGTTCTCGCCGATCTTGATCGCATAGATCTGCTCCGGGGCGAAGCCTTTGCTGCGCAGGATTTCTTCCTGGGCACTGCCCAGCCCCACGGCGATGGCCTTGAAACGCTGCCGGGCCTCTTCGAAGCTCGTCACTTTATGCTCGAGGCTGAAAAACGCCCGATCCATCGGCATGATCGGGGCAATCCAGGTGTAGCGATCTTCCCGATCGGGTGTGCGGCTGAGCGGCGCGATCAGGACGTTGTCCTTTTCGAGGGCGTATTTCTGCGCCCGCGCCCACGGCAGGGTTCTGGGTTCGCTGGCATATCCACTGTTGTTCAGCGCCCGCAGAACAATGTCGCCGACGATGCCGTGACGATCGCCCTGATTGACCATGGTCAGGGGCGGCGCGTCCGGGATCAGAAACTCGAGGGCTTCGTGCGCCTTAAGGACCGGTGCGATCGAGAGAAGCAATGTCAGCAACAGAGTGAAGAACGATGTGCTTTTGGCTGGTGTTGCTCTAATCACACAGCAAGCCTCTTGGGGTTCTATATCGTTATTGGGTTGGTGGCGAGACAGTGCAGGTTCGCCATGGCTGTCGACGACGATAAGCCTGGCTGGGAAACCAGTTCTTGCTGGCAGTGCTTCGTCGTCAAAACCAGCAAGGCGCAGTATACGATGGCTGTCACGCCCACGAAGGCGTCGCCGGTGGAAATCAACCAGGGGATTGCCGATCCGGTCCACCTGGGTTCGCCAAATCGACACTGAACCGGCAGCCATTGGGCTCGCGGCTACCGAGGTTCACCCGCCAGCCCTGATGGCTGCATATGCGCTGCACCAGGGACAAGCCCAGGCCCAGGCCCTCTCCCCGTTGCTCGTCGCCACGCACGAAAGGCTGGAACATTGCGTTGCGCTTTTCCTCGGGAATACCGATACCGCTGTCTTCGACCACAAAACCGCTCTCGAGCACACTCAGGCGGATGAAACCCTGATCGGTGTAGTGCCAGGCATTGCGCAGCAGATTGCCCATGATCGATTGCAGGAAGGTCAGGTTGTAGCGGGTGTCCGACTCATGTTCGACGCTGTAGATAAACGCCAGCCCCTTGTCGCGAATCAGTTTGCCCCAGATCTCCGCCAGCGCATCCGCCACGTCCTTGAGGCAGGCGCTGGTCCCCAGATGCGAGGTGCGGTTTTCGGTATGGGCGAGCATCAGAAAGGTATCGACCAATTGGCACATCTCATCGCTCGCCCGGGCAATACGCCTGACCTGCGCCTGTGAGCGGGCGTCGAGCGATGGATTTTCGAGCAGCAGTTCACAGGAACTGGCCAGCACCATTAAGGGCGTGCGCAGCTCATGGCTGACATCGCTGGTGAACATTTTCTCCCGGCCCAGCGCCGCCCGCAGCCGGCCCAGGGCCTGGTCGAACGAGGTCGCCAGTTCGCCCACCTCATCGTTCGCATAGTCCGGAGCCAGCGGCGGTGCCAGCGCCAGCAACTGATCACGATGGTGCACCTGGCGGGCCAGGCGTATGACCGGTGCCATGACCCGTTTGGCCAGCAGCCAGCCCAGGAGGATGGCCAGCAGGATGCTCAGGACGAAGCCCACCGCCACCACCGAAAACAACAGCCGCTCGCGTTTTTTCAGGCTGACCTGGTCGCGCAGCAGTACATATTTGCGGCCATCGACCACGCGGGTCATCGCGTAGTAAGGCTGCCCCTCGAACAACACCTCCTGGAAGCCTTCCGGCAAGGTGTCGAGCGGCGGTGCCAGGATCAGGTCGACGCGACCGTCCTGGGCGAAGAACAGTTCGTTCTTTTCCGGCCGATGACTCCATTGCTCGGGACTGTCCAGCAACAGCAGGCGGTGCAGGTTGCCACCCAGGCTCATGGTGGTCAGCTTGCGTTCCACCACATGCACCGTGGCGACGATGCCGATGGCAAATAAGCCTGCGACCAGCGCGGTCATCAAGGCGAAAACAATCACGATCCGCGTGTTCAGGCTTTGCTTGAGATCCATGGCTACCCACATTGGAGTACATATTCGTTACTTCGACAGCGGTATTTTTCCCCTGCCCGGCTCCTCGCCGGTGCTGGAAAAAGATAGACCAGACCATGATCCAAGACCCGTGAATCGGCAATCGAGTACAGCAGAGTCCACGAAACCCGCAATCGTGACAGCCAACTAGATACAACTAAGAACGTCCTGAAAAAATAGCAAGCCAGCTAACTAAAACCCCGCAAACAACAATGACTCTCTAAAGAAATACTTGTTGAAATTTTCACACCCATTTCACCTGCCCCGCCCTAAATTTCCAGCAACCTTGGAACTGCATGGCTTTCCTTGAGTTGCTCTTGCTTATCGCGCCATTGCGGCTGCGACGAACTTTATCGACTGTAATTTCCACTTCAGTGGTGAACCCGTGGTGTTGCGCATCGGAATGAAACGGCTGGCTGCCAGAGGCTGGCCTCGACTGTTGCTGCTGGCCATGACAGGCGCACTGGTGGCGGGGTTCGCGTTGTGGCCAAGGTCGCCACTGAACCTGGTGTCCGCCGCCGATCTGCAAACCTCTGGGCTCCTCGAGCAATGGCAGGCCGGCAATGTGGTGGTGCTGGTGCGTCATGTCGAGCGTTGCGACCGCTCGCCTCATCCCTGCCTGGGGCCTGCCGATGGCATCACCCGCGTCGGCAGCGAGGCGGCGGTGCACCTGGGGGCGGCCTTCAGGACCCTGGGCATGAGCCATACCGACGTGCTGAGCAGCCCCATCACCCGCACCGCGCAGACCGCGGCCTATATGTTCGAACAACCGATGGTCACCCAGGAGTGGCTGGCCAGTTGCGGCAAGTCCCTGCGCAATGAGGTGGTCGCCCACAAGCTGGCCCACCATAACCTGCTGCTGGTGACCCACAGCGGTTGCATCAGCGACTTTGAAAGCCAGACCGGTTTCAAGCATGCGTTGGCCAGCGAATACGGCAGCGCGCTGTTCGTATCCGTGAGTGAAATGGGACAAGTGAAAGTGCTGGGCGTGGTCAATGAACAGAACTGGCCGTCCCTTCTGAGCGGGAGGCTGTAGGAGTTTTCTTACATGCATTTAAGTTTGCCAAGTTCAAAAAAACCAACTAAGGCACGCCTTGAATCAATAAGTTACTTGTTTTTCAGTGGATAACTGGACGCCAGCGTTTTTCAAGCTTGAATAGGCATCAGCCCGGCGTCGATTAATGCTGAACGTCTTGCCGGGCACATTTAACGACCAACAGAAACTTAACCCTGCTGTCAGGAGCCGAGGGATGTTACGCGCCCATTTCCGCTGTCTATTCGGCCAGTCAATCGACTGCCAGCCGCCCGTCCGTCATGAACAACCTCACCGGGGGAGTGCTCGTCCATGACCCGACGCTCGACGCTGCTGTTGATGTTGCTGGCGTTCGCTTTGTTTTACCTGTTGTCCCTCACCTTCCACGGCCTGTGGATCCCCGATGAAACCCGCTATGCGCAGATCAGCCAGGAAATGCTGCTCAGCGGCAACTGGATGTCTCCACACTTCATGGGCATTCGTTATTTCGAGAAACCGATTGCCGGTTACTGGATGATCGCCATCGGCCAGGCCATCTTCGGCGACAATCTGTTCGGGGTGCGGATTGCCTCGGTGTTCAGTACCGGCTTGAGTGTGGTACTGGCGTATCTGATCGCCCGACGTTTGTGGAAGGATCCGCGCAAGTCCTTTGCCGCGGCCCTGCTTTATATGAGCCTCGGCCTGATCGCCGGGCAGGCGGGCTACGCCAACCTCGATCCGCAATTCACCCTGTGGGTCAACCTCAGCCTGGTGGCGCTGTGGTTTGCCATCGACGGCCCCACCCCACGTCAGCGCATCCTGGCCTGGGCGATGCTGGGCGTGGCCTGCGGTATCGGCTTCATGACCAAGGGCTTTCTCGCCTGGCTACTGCCGGCCTTGATCGCCCTGCCCTACATGACCTGGCAACGACGCCTGGGCGAACTGTTGCGCTACGGCCCGCTGGCGGTGCTGGTGGCCGTGCTGGTCAGCCTGCCCTGGGTATGGATGATCCATGGGCAGGAACCGGACTTCTGGCGTTTCTTTTTCTGGCACGAGCACATTCGCCGGTTCGCCGCCGAGGATGCCCAGCACACCCGCCCCTGGTGGTTCTACCTGCCGATGCTGGTGGTCTCCAGCCTGCCATGGGCAGCCTTGCTGCCGTCCACCCTGGGCCAGGCCTGGAAACAGAAGCGTGATCCCGGTATCGGCTTCCTGCTGTTCTGGGTGGTGCTGCCGCTGGCGTTTTTCAGCCTGTGCCGGGGCAAGCTGCCCACCTACATCATGCCGTGCCTGCTACCCCTGGCCCTGTTGATGGGGCACACCCTGGTCGAACGGTTGAACCAGGCGCGCGGGCGCGTCATACGCATCAACGGTCTGCTCAATGTCGGCCTCGCCCTGGCCGCGCTGGCGGCGCTGATCTACCTGCAGATCACCCGGCCGGTATACGGGCATATGGAGATGTTCAGCCTGTCCCTCGGCTACCTGGTGCTGATGGGCTGGATCATCACCAACGCCCTGCAGGCCCTGCGGCCGCTGACGCTGTGGGCCGCGCCCGCATTGGGTATCGGCCTGCTGGTGGCCCTGCTCCCCGCGGCGATGCCGGCCCATATCGTCGCCAGCAAGATGCCGGACCAGTTCATTGCCGAGCACCAGCAGGAGCTGAGCCAGACCAGCCGTTTGCTGAGCAACGACCTAGGCGCCGCTTCGGCACTGGCCTGGCGCCTGCAACGCCCGCAGGTGGACCTGTACAACACCGTCGGCGAACTGAAGTACGGCATCGCCTATCCCGACTCAGCGCCCCGCGCGGTGGGCATCGACCAAGTCCAGCAATGGATGGCCGAGGCCCGCAAGCAAGGCTCGGTGGGCGTGGTGATGCGGGTCAACAACGCCGACGAGGTGCGTGAGGTCGAGTTGCTGCCCCTGAGCGGCAAGCGTTACGAGCGCGGCAACATGACCATCCTGATCTTTCCCCGAATCGAATCTTGAGCCTCTTCGACTCACAGTGCAGCCGCCGACACTCTCGCCGGCTGCATTCCAGATGCATGACTCCAAAGGACAAAAAAACAGCGCCATCGGGGTCTTCAAGAAGACTGCGGAAGGTTCTAAAAAGTCGTCTTCACAACCGCCTGGAGCGCTCTTCAGGCGAAAAAACTGAACCCTGGCTGTCTGCTTCGAAGATAAACGGAGTCTTGCCCTATTTTTCATATTCGTTTCACATTTTTCCGCTTAATCTCGGGCCCTCGAAACCTGGATCCACCACGACGAAGATCCTGAGCGCGGGCTGAGATTGATCTTATTTCACCGATAACACCTTGATCCGTATTTACTTTTTCTCAACATAGTCTTTACTCAAGCACGGCAAGGAACGCCCCAGCGGCTCAACCATGGATAAGCGCCAATGACTGCATGCACTTCGTTACACGACATCAATAAAAACAAGAACCATCCGCACGTCTCACACATCGCTTGAACCCTTCGTTCTCTGACGTTTTTCTTCACCCGAGGTCTCAATGAACCAGGCTTTCCTTCCTTTCTCGCGTCCGAGTATTGGCGATGAAGAGATCGCTGCGGTCGAGCAGGTTTTACGCTCTGGCTGGATCACCACCGGACCGAAAAACCAGGAGCTCGAGCAGCAATTCGCCGCGCGGGTCGGCTGCAAGCACGCGGTGGCGCTGTCATCGGCCACCGGCGGCATGCACATTACCCTGCTAGCGCTGGGCATCGGCCCTGGCGATGAGGTGATCACCCCCTCGCAGACCTGGGTTTCCACGGCCAACATGATCTGCCTGCTGGGGGCGACGCCGGTCTTCGTCGATGTCGATCCGCACACCCTGATGACCGATGCCGCCACGATTGAAGCAGCGATCACACCACGGACCAAAGCGATCATCCCGGTGCATTACGCCGGTGCCGCCTTCGACCTCGACCCGCTGTACGCCCTGGCCGACAAACACGGCATCGCAGTGATCGAAGACGCCGCCCACGCCGCCGGCACCACCTATCGCGGTCGGCCCGTCGGCGCCCGGGGCACGGCGATCTTTTCCTTCCATGCGATCAAGAACATGACCTGCGCCGAAGGCGCGATGTTCGTCAGCGACGACGAGGCCCTGGCCAACCGGGTGCGCATGCTCAAGTTCCATGGCCTGGGCGTCGATGCCTATGACCGCCTGACCCACGGGCGCAAGCCCCAGGCCGAGGTGATCGAGCCCGGCTTCAAATACAACCTGGCGGATATCAATGCCGCCATCGCCCTGGTGCAGTTGCAACGCCTGGACGCGATCAATCGTCAGCGCGAGGTCCTGGCCAAGGCCTACCTGGAGCAACTGCGCGACCTGCCGGTGCAACCGCTGCACCTGCCGCAGTATCCGCAGCAACATGCCTGGCACCTGTTCATCCTGCGCATCGACGCCGAGCGTTGCGGCATCGATCGCGACGGTTTCATGAAGGCCTTGCAGGAGCAAAATATCGGCAGCGGCATCCACTTCGTCGCCACTCACCTGCACAGCTATTACCGCCAGCGCTTCCCGGATGTGCATTTGCCCAACACCGAATGGAACTCGGCACGCCTGTGCTCGATTCCGCTGTTCCCCGACATGACCCTCGACGATGTCGAGCGGGTCGTCGGCGCCATCAAAACCTGTCTGGACTGAAACCTTGAAACCTTATCCAATCCAGTTCGTGTCGATCGTCATTCCGGTCTACAACGAAGAAGAAAGCCTGCCCGAACTGCTGCGGCGCACTGAAGCGGCCTGCCGCCAGCTCAAGCACGATTTCGAGATCGTCCTGGTGGACGATGGCAGCCGCGACGAATCGGCACAGATCCTCGAGGAAGCGGCCGGCCGCGAAGGCAGCCCGGTGGTGGCGGTGATCCTCAACCGCAACTACGGCCAGCACGCGGCGATCATGGCCGGTTTCGAGCAGTGCCGTGGCGACGTGGTCATCACCCTGGACGCCGACCTGCAGAACCCGCCGGAAGAAATCCCGCGCCTGGTGGCCCAGGCCGAGCTGGGCTACGACGTGGTCGGCACGGTGCGCAACAACCGCCAGGACTCCGCCTGGCGCCGCTGGCCGTCGAAGCTGATCAACCTCGCCGTGCAACGCTCCACTGGCGTGGCCATGAACGACTATGGCTGCATGCTGCGCGCCTACCGCCGCAGCGTGGTCGACGCCATGCTCGCCTGCCGCGAACGCAGCACCTTCATCCCGATCCTGGCCAACAGCTTCGCCCGCCACACCACCGAAGTGCTGGTGAACCACGCCGAGCGTGAACACGGCGACTCCAAGTACAGCCCGATGCGCCTGATCAACCTGATGTTCGACCTGATCACCTGCATGACCACCACGCCGCTGCGCCTGTTGAGCATCATCGGTTTCAGCATGGCCGGCCTCGGCGTGCTGTTCGCCCTGATGCTGATCTTCCTGCGCCTGGTGTTCGGTTCCGAATGGGCCGGCGACGGTATGTTCGTGCTGTTCGCCATCCTGTTCGTGTTCACCGGTGGCCAGTTCATCGGCATGGGCCTGTTGGGCGAATACCTGGGCCGCATGTACAGCGATGTACGCGCCCGCCCACGCTTCTTCATTGAAAAAGTTCTGCGCAGCCAGCCTGCCGCTCCTGCTCCCGCTGTCACCGTCGACGGTCTAACTTCCACTCTCTCCGATCAGGTCTCGCCATGAGTCATAAAGCTGTTGTCTTCGCCTACCACGATATCGGCTGCGCGGGCATCGAAGCCCTGCTCAACGCGGGTTATGAAATCGGCGCGGTCTTCACCCATGCCGACGATCCGAAGGAAAACACCTTCTACGGCTCCGTGGCCCAGTTGTGCTCGCTCAAGGGCATCCCGGTGCATGCCCCGGACGACGCCAACCACCCGCTGTGGGTCGAGCGCATCGCCAAACTCAACCCTGACTACATCTTCTCCTTCTACTATCGCAACCTGCTGAGCGAAGCGCTGCTGGCCACCGCCAGCAAGGGCGCCTTCAACCTGCACGGTTCGCTGCTGCCAAGCTACCGTGGCCGCGCGCCGGCCAACTGGGTGCTGGTCAACGGCGAAAGCGAAACCGGCGTGACCCTGCACCGCATGGTCAAGCGTCCAGATGCCGGGGCGATCGTTGCCCAGCAGCGGGTGGCCATCGAGCGCAGCGATACTGCGTTGAGCCTGCACGGCAAGCTGCGCGATGCCGCCGCCAGCCTGCTGCGCGACACCCTGCCCGCCCTGGCGCAAGGCAAGGTCAGCGAAACCGCCCAGGACGAATCCAAGGCCAGCTACTTCGGTCGCCGTACTGCGGCTGATGGCAAGCTGCTGTGGAGCCAGCCGGCCGAGCAACTGTTCAACCTGGTGCGGGCCGTGACCAAGCCTTACCCGGGCGCGTTCTGCGCCGTGGGCGAGCACAAGCTGATCGTCTGGAGCGCCGAGGTCATCAAGGGCAACGAAGGCCAGGCCCCGGGGCGGGTGATCAGCGTCGACCCGCTGCGCATCGCCTGCGGCCAGGACTCGCTGCTGATCAACGCCGGCCAGCGCAACGACAACGGCCTGTACCTCAGCGGCCCGCAACTGGCCAACGAGCTGGGCCTGGTGGATGGCTCGCTGCTGCGCGGTGCCGAATCCGGTCGTGCCCCGCGGCGCACCCGGGTGCTGATCCTCGGCGTCAACGGTTTCATCGGCAATCACCTGTCCGAGCGCCTGCTGCGTGACGACAAGTACGAGGTCTACGGCCTGGATATCGGCTGCGACGCCATCGAGCGCCTGCGCAACCATCCGCATTTCCACTTCGTCGAAGGCGACATCAGCATTCACTCCGAGTGGATCGAGTACCACATCAAGAAGTGCGACGTGGTCCTGCCGCTGGTGGCCATCGCCACCCCGATCGAATACACCCGCAACCCGCTGCGTGTGTTCGAGCTGGACTTCGAAGAGAACCTCAAGCTGGTCCGCTACTGTGTCAAATACAACAAGCGCGTGATCTTCCCGTCGACCTCCGAGGTCTACGGCATGTGCCAGGACCGGAACTTCGATGAAGACAGCTCCAACCTGATCGTCGGCCCGATCAACAAGCAACGCTGGATCTACTCGGTGTCCAAGCAACTGCTGGACCGGGTGATCTGGGCCTACGGCAGCAAAGGCCTGAACTTCACCCTGTTCCGTCCGTTCAACTGGATGGGGCCGCGCCTGGATCGCCTGGATTCGGCGCGCATCGGCAGCTCCCGGGCCATCACCCAACTGATCCTCAACCTGGTGGAAGGCACGCCGATCCGCCTGTTCGACGGCGGCGAGCAGAAGCGCTGCTTCACCGACATCGCCGACGGCATCGAGGCCCTGGCGCGCATCGTCGACAACGAGAATGACGCCTGCAACGGCCAGATCATCAACATCGGCAACCCGGACAACGAAGCCAGCATCCGCCAGCTGGGCGAAGAGCTGTTGCGTCAGTTCGAGGCCCATCCGCTGCGTGGCAACTTCCCGCCGTTCGCTGGCTTCCGCGAGGTCGAGAGCAAGTCCTTCTACGGTGCCGGCTACCAGGACGTGGAACACCGCAAGCCGAGCATCGCCAACGCCAAGCGCCTGCTGAACTGGGAGCCGACCGTCGAGATGAAGGAAACCATCGGCAACACGCTGGACTTCTTCCTGCGCGAAGCCATGCTCGAAATCGCGGAGCATTCTAAAGAAGAAGCATGTTGATGCAGGCAGGTCTGCGAATCGATGTCGACACCTATCGCGGCACCCGTGAGGGGGTGCCGCGGTTGCTGGAACTGCTCGACGAGGCCGGGATCAAGGCCACCTTCTTCTTCAGCGTCGGCCCGGACAACATGGGGCGCCACCTGTGGCGCCTGATCCGCCCGCAATTTTTGTGGAAGATGCTGCGCTCCAACGCCGCCGGTCTGTATGGCTGGGACATCCTGCTGGCCGGCACCGCCTGGCCGGGCAAGCCGATCGGTCGTGACCTCGGGCACCTGATGCGCCAGGCCCGGGACGCCAGCCATGAAGTCGGCCTGCACGCCTGGGATCACCACGGCTGGCAGGCCAATGCCGGGCGCTGGAACCAGGCACAGCTGATCGAGCAGATCCGCCAGGGCGTCGACACCCTCAATGACATTCTCGGCCAGCGCGTCGACTGCTCGGCCGCCGCCGGCTGGCGCGCCGACGAGCGTGTGATCGAGGCCAAGCAGGGCTTCGGCTTTCGCTACAACAGCGATTGCCGCGGCACGTCGATCTTCCAGCCCCGGCTGGCGGATGGCGGCGTGGGCGCCCCGCAGATTCCGGTCGACCTGCCGACCTTCGACGAAGTGGTCGGGCCCGCTGTCGCGGCCCACGACTTCAACACATTCATCCTGGACCGGTTCAGCCCTGACAGGCTCAACGTCTACACCATTCACGCCGAGGTCGAAGGGATTCTGATGGCCAACGATTTTCGTCAACTGCTGGCGCAAGCCCGCCAGCGCGACATTCATTTCACTACCCTGGGCAACCTGTTGCCCGCCTCCTTGCAGAGCCTGCCCCAGGGGCAGGTCATTCGTGGCGCCCTCGAGGGTCGCGAAGGCTGGCTGGGGGTGCAAGGCGCATGACCAGACGCTGGGCCCTGCCTCTTTTACTGCTTGCCTTCGGCCTGTTCTACCTGCTGCCGATGGCCACCCACGGTTTGTGGATTCCCGATGAAACCCGCTATGCGCAGATCAGCCAGGAAATGCTCCTGACCGGCCACTGGGCATCGCCGCATTTCATGGGCATCCGTTATTTCGAGAAGCCGGCCGCCGGCTACTGGATGATCGCCCTCAGCCAGGCGCTGTTCGGCCAGAACCTGTTCGGCGTGCGGGTCGCTTCGGCCCTGAGCATGGGCCTGAGCGTACTGCTGGCCTATTTGATGGCCAGGCGGCTGTGGAACGACCCGCGCAAGAGCCTGGTCTGCGCCCTGCTGTATATGAGTTTCTGCGTGGTGGTCGGCGCCGGCGGTTATGCCAACCTCGACCCGCAGTTCACCTTCTGGGTCAACCTGAGCCTGGTGGCCCTGTGGTTCGCCCTGGACAACAGCACCCCACGCAACCGCCTGCTGGCCTGGGCCGGCCTGGGTTTCGCCTGCGGCATGGGCTTCATGACCAAGGGTTTCCTCGCCTGGCTGCTGCCGGTGCTGATCGCCCTGCCCTACATGTTCTGGCAAAAACGCCTGCGCGAACTGTTCACCTACGGCGGCGTCGCGGTGCTGGTGGCGATTGTCGTGAGCCTGCCGTGGGCCCTGGCGGTACATGCCCAGGAAGCGGATTACTGGCGGTTCTTCTTCTGGCATGAACACATCCGCCGTTTTGCCGGTGACGATGCCCAGCACGCCTCGCCATGGTGGTACTACCTGCCGTTGCTGGTGGCGTTCAGCATGCCCTGGGTCCTGGTGCTGCCCGGTGCCTTGAAGCAGGCCTGGCAGACCCGGCGCCAGGCGAGCATCGGTTTCCTGCTGCTGTGGCTGATCCTGCCGCTGGCGTTCTTCAGCCTGAGCAAGGGCAAGTTGCCGGCCTATATCCTGCCGTGCCTGCTGCCCCTGGCGCTGTTGATGGGCAATAGCCTGAGCGACCGGCTGCACGCCGGGCAAACCCGGATCATCCGCCTCAACGCTGTGCTCAACCTGGTGCTGGGCCTGTTGCTGCTGTTGGCGCTGGTGTATTTCCAACTGAAGAAGCCGCTGTACAGCAACGAGCCCGGGCATCTGGTACTGGTATTCCTGGCCCTGCTTGGCTGGAACATGAGCAACCTGCTGCCAGCCTTCCGTCCGTTGCAACTGTGGGCCGCGCCGGCGCTCGGCAGCTGGCTGTTCATCGCCCTGCTGCCGGCCGGCCTGCCGAACTCGGTGGTCTACAACAAGATGCCGGATCAATTCATCATCGATCACGCCGAGGAGCTCGCGAAGAGCCACACCCTGGTGAGCAACGACCTGGGCGCGGCCTCGGCCCTGGCCTGGCGCCTCAAGCGCCCGGATATCGCCTTGTACAACACGACAGGCGAAGTGAAATATGGCCTGGCCTATCCTGACACCCAGCATCGCTATATCGACCTGCGCAAGGTCGGCGAATGGATGCCCGAGGCCCGCAAGCAAGGCCAGGTGGGCGTGGTGATGCGGGTCAATGGCGACGAGCACTACGAAATCGATCTGTTGCCGCAGGATTTCAAACGTTATGACCAGGGCAATCTCGTGATCCTGATCTTCCCTCAGAGCCAGCCATGAGCCTGTTGCTGCTGCTCGCCGCCTGCCTGCTGACCTGCCTGGGCCAGATCGCGCAGAAGTTTGCCGTGGAAAGCTGGCGTGGCCAGCCCTCCGGCGCGCTCGCCAAACTGCGCTCGCCCTGGCTGTGGCTGGCCCTGGCCAGCCTCGGCCTGGGCTTGCTGGTGTGGTTGCTGGTGCTGCAGCGGGTCGAGGTTGGCATCGCCTACCCGATGCTCAGCCTGAACTTCGTGCTGATCACCCTGATCGCCCGCTTCGTCTTCCATGAAGCCATCGACCGCCGCCACTGGCTGGGCGTGGCGCTGGTACTGGCTGGCGTGCTGCTGTTGAGTCGCCACGCATGAACCGGGCTCTGGGTTTCACCTTCGCCATGGGCAGCGTGCTGCTGGTCAGCGCCGCGCAACTGGGCATGCGCTGGAGCATGACCCGCCTGCCGGTACCCGCGGACTGGCTGGCGGCGCTGTCCGGCGGCCAGGTCGACCTGCTGGCGCTGGGCGTGGTGCTGGCGGCGATCCTCGCCTATGTCCTGTCGATGCTCTGCTGGCTGCTGGCCCTGCGCGACCTGCCGTTGGGCCGGGCCTATTCCCTGCTCAGCGTCAGCTACGCCCTGGTCTACCTGCTGGCCGCCAGCCTGCCACTGTTCAACGAACCGTTCAGTCTCTCGAAAACCCTGGGGGTGGCGCTGGTCATCCTCGGCGTCATTACCATCAACTCACGACCTGCTCCCGCGACAAGTCCCAGGAATACCCCATGAAAATCAGCGTATTTGGAAGTGGTTACGTCGGCCTCGTGCAGGCCGCCGTGCTGGCCGAAGTCGGCCACGATGTCATCTGCATGGACATTGACGAACACAAGGTCCAGCAGCTGCAACAGGGGCACGTCAGTATCTTCGAGCCCGGGCTGTCGAGCCTGGTGCGCGACAACCTGGAAGGCAAACGCCTGAGTTTCACCAGCGACGAAAAGCTCGCGGTGCAACATGGCCAGGTGCTGTTTATCGCGGTCGGCACGCCGTCCAGCGAGGACGGCTCGGCCGACCTGCGCTACGTGCTGTCGGTGGGCGACGCCGTGGCCCGGCATCGTGAACAGCCGGTGATCCTGGTGGAGAAATCCACGGTGCCGGTAGGCACTGGCGACACCTTGAAGGCGCACATCGAAAAGGCCCTGGACGGGCGCGCCCTGCAGTTCGATATCGTCTCCAACCCGGAATTCCTCAAGGAAGGCTCGGCGGTGTCCGACTGCCGCCGCCCGGACCGGATCATCGTCGGTTGCGAGCGCGAAGAAGTCCGCGACGTGATGCGCGACCTGTACGCACCGTTCAACCGCAACCATGACCGCATCATGTTCATGGACCTGCGCAGCGCCGAGCTGACCAAGTACGCCGCCAACTGCATGCTGGCGACCAAGATCAGCTTCATCAACCAGATCGCCGAGCTGGCCGAACACCTGGGGGCCGACATCGAGTCGGTGCGCCTGGGGATCGGCGCCGACTCGCGCATCGGCTATCACTTCATCTACCCGGGCTGCGGTTATGGCGGCTCGTGTTTCCCCAAGGACATGCGCGCGCTGATCCACAGCGCCGAGCAGGCCCATTGCTCCAGCGACCTTTTGCAAGCGGTGGAAGCCATCAACGAACGGCAGAAACACAAGCTGTTCGAGCGCATCAACGCCTTCTACAAGGGTGACCTGAAAGGCAAGACCTTCGCCCTCTGGGGCCTGGCCTTCAAGCCCAACACCGACGACATGCGCGATGCCCCCAGCCGGGTGCTGCTGGAATCGCTGTGGGCCGCCGGCGCCAATGTGCGCGCCTTCGACCCGGAAGCCATGCAGGAAACCCAGCGCCTGTACCCCGACGAACCGAAGCTGATGCTGATGGGCACCCCGGAATCGGTGCTCAACGACGCCGACGCGCTGATCATCTGCACCGAGTGGCAGCAGTTCAAGGCACCGGATTTCCAGCTGCTGCAACAGCGCCTCAAGGCCCCGGTTATCTTCGACGGGCGCAACCTGTACGACGCCGAGCGCCTGGCCCGCAGCGGCTTCACCTACTTCCCGATCGGCCGCGGCGAGTCGCGCCAGCTGCCAATTCCTTACCAGCAATGGGCCGGCACACCGGTTGAAGCCTGAATGATCCCGCGCGCCGTCCCCGCCCAGACACTGCACAGGCAAGCGTTGGGGCTGGGGCTGCTGGCCCTGCTGCTGTTCTGTGCCGGGGTCTACCAGCAGGCGGTGACCGGTTTCGACTCCAGGTTCGTCCTGTTCGCCAAGGAAATGCTGCGCCATGGGCCGGGGTTCTTCCCCACCACCTATGGCCAGCCCTATGCCGACTACAGCAGCGCCTCGACGCTGCTGATCTATCTGTTCTCGCTGCCGTTCGGCCGGGTCGTCAGCCTGAGCGCCTGGCTGCCCACGGCCCTGGCTTCGGCGACCATAGTCAGCCTGATCTATCGACTGCTGGCGCCCTGTTCCCGAACCTGGGCCCTGCTCAGTGTCGCCCTGCTCCTGCTCAGCAATACCTTTATCTGCGAAACCCGCGCCGTGTCCCTGGACCAGATACTCGCCGCCCTGGCGTTGGCGGTGTTCTACCTGGGGTATGCCCACGATCACTTCGCCGCGCCGCGCCGCCTGTGGCTGATCCTCGCATTGCTGGTCGCGGGGTTCGCCATTCGCGGGCCGATCGGCCTGGTGATTCCCTGCGGCATGCTGTGCAGCTATTACCTGCTCGAAGGCCAGTGGCGACGCATGCTGGTCTTCGGTGGCAGCGCCCTGCTGCTGTTGCTGGTATGCGTGGCGCTGTTGCTGTGGCTGGCCCGACTCAGTGGCGGCCCGGCCTTCATGCAGGAGGTGATCCGCATGCAATTCACCGGGCGCCTGGACGGCAGCGAAGGCAGCAGCGGCCCGTTCTATTACTTCAGCAGCTCCCTGGGCAACTATGCCCTGGCCTACCCGCTGGCGATCCTGGCCTGGATCGGCGTGCTGCTGGCGCCGCGTGGCGAGCCGGACCCGGCGCTGAAACTGCTGCGCCTGTGCACCGCCGCGGGGCTGCTGGTGATGATCGGCCTGTCGATCCCCCAGGCCAAGAAAGCCCGTTACCTGCTGCCGATGCTGCCCATGGCGGCGATTGTCGCGGCCTACCCGTTCCAGGCGCGCCAGGGGCGCTTCATGGCCTGGCTGCGGATTGCGATCCAAGGCATATGGCTATTGCTGCCGGGGCTGTTGATCGTCGGGTTGCTGGTGCTGCAACGCAAGTTTCCCGAGCAACTGACGGACCTGACCGCGATGCTCGCGCTCCTCGGCCTGCTGCAAGGGGCCGCGCTGCTGATGCTGGTCCGGCCACGCTGGCGGGCCGTCGGCCTGGCCTATACCGCGGTGCTGGCGGTCTGGGCCACCTATATCGGGGTGTTCGAGCCGGTCGAACGCCAGCTGTACGACACCCGCGACTTCAGCCTCGCGGCGCAACGGTTGATCCAGAGCGACCCGGCACCGCTGGTGTTGCACGCCATGGGCAAGGACGCCAAGGCCATCAAGTTCATGGTCCACCTCGACCAGGACCTGCAGCCGCTGTTCACCGAGCGCCCCGAAGCCCTTGCAGCCATACCAGGCCCGGCCTGGGTGATCATGGATCAAAGCGACCTGGCGACGCTCAAGGCCACGCCGTTGGCGCGACTGACCCCGGTGCTCGGCGGGCGTTTCGACAAGAACGACTACGTCATGCTGCACCTGCCCGCCACCACGCACCCCTGAACGGTTGATCGGTCGCGCCCTGGCTCCTTACACTCGCGCCCCATGACTCTGCAAATCCGCCTGGCCACAGAGGCCGATGCCACCCTGCTCCCCGCCATCGAACGCAGCGCCGCCGCGCTGTTTCGCCGCGACCCCGAACTGGCCTGGCTGGCCGATGCCGAGGTGCCCGACGCCGCGCAGCACCGCGCACATATCCGCCAGCAGCGGGTGTGGGTGGCGGTGCTCGACCAAGAGGTGTGCGCTTTCCTCGACGCCGAAGCCTGCGCCGACGCGCTGCATATCTGGGAGATCTCGGTCGCCAGCGCCGCCCAAGGGCGCGGCATCGGCCGCCGCCTGCTGCAGACGGTGGGCGAACAGGCGCGCCAGCAGGGGTTCAGCGCCCTGACCCTGAGCACCTTCCGCCAGTTGCCGTGGAACGAACCCTTCTACCAGCGCTGTGGCTTCGTCACCCTGGAAGCCGAGCAATTAGGGCCGCGCCTGCGGCAGGTGCTGGTCGAGGAAGCTCGCCATGGCCTGCCGGCGGCCCGGCGCTGCGCCATGCGCCTGACACTGCCTGCCCACCCCATGCAACTGTAGGAGCGAAGCTTGCTCGCGATGACGGCCTGCCAGGTAAATCGATGGTGCATGTGCCGGCCTTATCGCGAGCAAGCTTCGCTCCTACGGAAGATGGGTGCGGTATTTGAGATGGGGTGCGGGCCTGTCTTGAAGTGCTCGCGCAACTGTCAGAGGATGGCAAGCCTGGGGCTGCAGGATCGCTAGGGATTGTCGCCCACTCAGACAACAAGGACTCGTGCACCACCGTGGCCACTTACTCGCTGGTTATCCGCCGCCTGATGATCTGCTCGCTGACCATTGTCGTCAGTCGCGCCATCACCAGCCCCCTGCTCACCCTGTTCCTCAGCGAAAAACTCGGCCTCGACCAGCAGGACGTCGGCCTGCTGCTGGGGGTCGCGGTGTTCATCGCCACGCTGCTCGCGCTGTATGGCGGCTACATCCTCGATCGCCTGGACAAGCGCCGGCTGCTGATCCTGAGCATGCTCTCCAGCGGCATCGGCTTTGTGCTGCTGACCTTCGCCCACAACCTCTACCTGACCACCGCGATCCTGGTGATCACCGAAACCGCCTCGGCGCTGTTCCTGATCGGCTCCAAGGCGATCATCAGCGAAAACCTGCCGGTGAGTCAGCGGGCCAGGGTGTTCTCCCTGCGCTACACCCTGACCAATATCGGCTACGCCACCGGCCCCATGCTCGGCGTGGTGATCGCCGGGCACCTGCCGCTGGCACCGTTCCTGATCGCCGGTGCCATTGCCTTTCTCAGCACCCTGCTGATGCGCGGCATTCCAGCCACGCCGGGCCTGCCCTCGCTGAGCAAGCCGCAGAGTTTCCTCGACACCCTGGTGACCCTGAAAAACGACCGCACGCTGATCATGTTCACCTGCGGCTGCCTGCTCAGCACCATCGTCCATGGGCGCTTCACCCTGTACCTGTCGCAGTACCTGCTGGTCACCGAAGACGCGAAAAGCGCCCTCGACACCATGGCCGCCCTGCTGGCCTGCAACGCCATCAGCGTGATCCTGCTGCAGTACCAGATCGGCCGTTTCCTCAAGCGCGAACAGCTGCGCTACTGGATCGCCGTCGGCACCAGCCTGTTCATCCTCGGCCTGATCGGCTTCAGCCTGGCCGACAGCCTGCTGGGCTGGTGCCTGGCGATGTTCGTCTTCACCCTTGGCGAGATGATCATCTACCCGGCGGAGTTCCTGTTCATCGACACCCTGGCCCCCGAGGCCCTGCGCGGCAGCTATTACGGCGCGCAGAACCTCGCAGCCCTGGGTGGCGCCTTGAGCCCGGTGATCTGCGGCTACCTGCTGGTGCATACCCCGGCGCCGACCATGTTCTATGCCCTGAGCAGCTTGACCGCCCTGGGCGGCCTGCTGTGTTTCATGAGCGGACGGCGGGTGGCCCAGGCCGCCACAGTACAAAAATAATGCACTTAAACAGCATTATTATGAATTTGTAGGCGTTTGGTTTGATCGGCACACTGTGCCGGTTCCTCCCCCCAAATGTTGGAACGTTTCAGGGCTTTCTGGTGCTCCAGACAAGCCCTTCTTTTTGCCCGCAAAACCGGAATTGGATCGCTTCGTCATGCTCGCTCGCTGGAAACCCGCCGCCATCAATACCCGCCCCTCGGAATGGAGCCGCGCCGCGATCGGCATGGCCTTGGGCACGCTGTTCAGTGTCTGGTTGTGCGGCCGGGTGTTCGGCATGGAGGTGGCGCTGCACCTGATCGGGCCGCTGGGGGCTTCGGCGGTGCTGCTGTTCGCGGTGTCGTCGGGGGCGCTGGCGCAACCCTGGTCGATCCTCGGCGGCTACCTGTGCGCCGCCGTCCTGGCGTTGCTGGTGGCCCATGTGCTCGGGCGTACCCTGGGCAGCGCCTGCCTGGCCGCCGGCATGTCCCTGGTGCTGATGTGCTGGCTGCGCTGCCTGCATCCGCCGGCCGGCGCGGTGGCCCTGACGATGGTGCTGGCCGACCCGGCCACCATCGCCCTCGACTGGCAGGCCCTCGGCCCGGTGATGCTGGCGGCCCTGTGCCTGTTGCTCAGCGCCCTGGCCTACAACAACCTGACCCGCATCCGCTACCCCAAGGGCCAGAGCGAACCCGCGACCCAATTGCCCGCCGACCATCCGCCGAGCGATACCCAGGCCATCACCGCCGCCGACCTGAAGCTGGCGCTGGATGAAATGCAGGAATTCTTCGATGTCACCCCGCAAGATCTGGAACAACTGATCCACGCCAGTGAGGCCCATGCGCGCCGGCGCAGTATTGGCGAGGTGTTGGCGCCGCGGGTGTGATCGGGTTACCCGGACAGATCGCGAACCCAGGTTTTGCGGCAACTGCGTTGCCGATCGCAGCCTCGCGGGCTCGGCAGCGGCTACACGGGCTCCGCAATCCCTGTAGCCGCTGCCGCAGGCTGCGCTCGAGCGCGAAGCGGTCGTAAGACCAGGCGCCGCGTTTTACGACTCAGATCATCGGGTCCCAGCGCTGCGACCAGTCGGTGTCGCTGGCGATGACTTCGCGCAGCACCTCGAAGGCCTGCTGCAGCTGCGCCGAATCCCGTTCGCGGGCGTACAGCAGGTAGGTCGGGAAGTTGAACTCCGGAGCCTTTTCCACCCGTTCCAGCACGCCGCTGTCCAGGTAGCTTTGCACCACCCGGGTGCGGAAGTAGCCGCTGCCACCGCCTTCGAGAATGAACTGCAAGGCCAGCGGCCCGAGGTTGAAACCCACCGCGGCCTTGGCCTGGTCCGGCAGCGCCGCGTCGTGCTGGCGGCGGAAATCCTCGCCCCAGTCGATGTACACATAAGGCTCGGGTTTGCCGGCCAGGCGCACCAGGATCAGCTTTTCCTCCAGCAACTGCTCGACCTGCAACCCCGGCCCGTACACCGGCTGGAACACCAGCGCGGCGTCCAGCACGCCAAGTTCCAGCTGGCGTTGCAGGCTCGCGCCCTCGGCGATCTGGCTGCGCACCGCGTGGCTGGGAATCGCTTGGCGCAAGCGCCTTACCCAGTTGAGCATCAGCGGGTTGCACAGGCTGACTTCACCGCCGATGTGCAGCACGTTGCGATAACCGGCCAGCAGCGGCAGGTCGCGCTGGGCGGCTTCCCAGGTCTGCACCAGCTGGTTGGCGTAGACGATGAACGCTTCGCCGTCGGCGGTCAGCCGGGCCCCGGCGCGGTTGCGCACGAACAGCTTGCAGTTGAGCTGGCCTTCGAGGTTCTGCACCCGGGCGCTGATCGCGGTCTGGGTCAGGTGCAAGCGTTCGGCCGCGGCGATCAGGCTGCCGCTGCGGACGATTTGCAAAAAGGTGCGGGCCAGGTCGATGTCCATGTTGCCTCTGGGGCACGAAAGTCGAGCGCCATTGTAGCGGCGCTCGTCGTCCGGTGCGCCTACGCCGCGGACAATTGCCGCTCCGGCACCGCCAGGCTGACCGCGCGTACCGAGGCCCCGGCTGCCAGGCCCAGGGTCTGCGCGGTGCTCGCATCGACGATCAGGGTGCCGGCAGCGACCCGGGCCGGCGCCGCGGTGATCCGGCAGGTGGCGAACTGGCGGTTGTGAATCAGGTAGGGTTCGGCCTGCTCGCCCGGGGTGCCGATGCTCAGTTGCAGCACCTGGCTGTCGCGCACCGCGCGAATCTCGCGGGTATCGCATTCGATCAGCGGCCCGCCGTCGAAGATGTCGATGTAGTCCTTGAAGCCGAACCCCTCGGCCTTGAGCATGCCCAGGGCCGGCTCGGTGTTGGGGTGCACCCGGCCGATCGCCGCCCGGGCCGACTCCGGCAGCAGGCAGGTGGGCAATGGGAACTTGGGCATCAGCTCGGCGATAAAGGTCTTGTTGCCCAGGCCGGTGAGGTAGTCGGCGTCGGCGAAGTCCATCTTGAAGAAATGCCGGCCCAGCCCTTCCCAGAATGGCGACACGCCGTCCGCGTCGGAATAGCCGCGCATCTCGGCGATCACCTTGTCGCCGAAGTGCTGGCGGAACTCGGCCAGGAACAGGAAACGCGCCTTGGACAGCAATCGGCCATTGAGGCCGCTGCGGTGATCGGCATGAAGAAACAGCGAACACAGCTCGGAGTGACCGGTCATGTCGTTGCCCAGGAACAGGGTCGGCAACTGCTGGTTGATCCCGAGGTTTTTCGACGCGGCGACAAACAGCCCGAGCCGGTAGTTGTACCAGGGCTCGCGCATGCCCACGGCGCCGGCCAGGGCGCAGATGCCCACGGCCTCGCCGCTGTCGCCCTCGAGCACGAACAGGTAGTCGGCATCGGCCCGCTCGGCGTCGCCGGCGAAGGTCTTTTCCGCCCATTCCAGGCGCTGGCGCAGGCGCACGGCGTCGGCGGGCAAGGTGGTCAGGCCGGTTCCGGCGCTGTGGGCCAGGGCCAGCAAGGCCGGCAGGTCATTCAGGGTGGCAGGACGAACGATCATCGCGCGTGCTCCAGGTGAGGTTGGCGTTGGGGCAGATAGACTTCGGCGAGCATGCAGCGGGCACTGCCGCCGCCAATGCGTTCGATGGTGTCGATGTTCACCGGCAACGGCCTGGCGTGGCGCTCGACCAGACGGCGCTGCTCGCTATCCAGGGAATTCCAGGCGGTGCGCGACATCACCAGCAGCGGCTCGCCGGCGGCGTTGCGCACTTCGAGCATGTTGCCGGCGAAGGACTCCAACTGGTCCCAGCTCAGGGCCATGATCTGCTTGCCGCTGCTTTCCAGGCGCGAACGCAGCGCCCGGCGTTCACCGGCATCGCTGAGGGACTCCAGGCAGGCCACGGCCAGGCGGCTGCCAACGCTCATCATCACGTTGGTGTGGTAGATGGCCACGCCCTGGCGGTCGACGGCGTTGAACGCGCACAGCTCGTAGCCCAGGTGCGCGACCAGCTGGTCCAGGGCCCGGGCATGGGTGCGGGTGGAATAACCGGCGTAGCAGATCCGCTGTTCGCGATCCAGGACCATGCTGCCGGTGCCTTCGAGGAATACTTCCTGCTGTTCCAGGCTGGACAGGTCCAGCAGTCGCTCGACCCGGTACTCCTCGCGCAGCCAGTCGAGCACACCCTTGTCGCGCTCCAGGCGGCGGTTGTGACCCTGCATCGGGTACAGCACCAGGGTGCCGTCCGGGTGGCTGCTCCACCAGTTGTTGGGAAAGATCGAATCCGGGGTGTGCGGGGCCTCGGCGTCGTTGTGCACCATGACAGTCACGCCCTCGGCCCGTAGCGCCGCGACATAGCCGTCGAACTCTTGCAGGGCCTTGATCTGCACGTCCTCGGAACAGGCCGCGGGACGCTGGAAGCGGTTGTTCGCCGCGGTGTCCTGGTTGAAGGAAAAACGCGTCGGGCGAATCATCAAAACAGTATTGGTGGTTTGCATGGGGCACAGATTCGATGAGGGTTGAGAGGTGCTCATTGTCTGTTCGGGCCGCGAGAAAACCCGGCTGATCCGTGGGGCCTGCCATGCAGGAAATGGCTGAAAGAAGGCTGTGCGGCAGCCGATTCGGTGGGCTGAATCTCAGATGTTTTTTGAACGGGAAAACGTCATCGCGGGCAAGCCTCGCTCCTACAGAAGATTGCGGCGTCTGTAGGAGCGAGGCTTGCCCGCGATGCTTTTAAGGCCGCTGGCGCGGCCTATTCCATGGTGGTCTTGACCATCGCCAGTTCGGGGTGGCTGACCAGCTTGTCGATATGCAGGTCCGGGTCGTCGAACCAGACCTCTGTCAGCACCCGGTAATGCTCCATGTCGCGGCAGCGCATGCGCAGGCTGTAGTCGAAGGCGCCGCTGATCAGCCGGCATTCGAGCACCTGCGGACAGGCGCGGACCTTGGCCTCGAAAGCCTTCTGCGCGGCGCGCCCGCTCTGGTTGGACAACGCGACCAGGACCAGCAGCGACAGGCCGGGCGTGAGTTTCTTCTCGTCGAGAATCGCCCCGTAGCCACGGATGACGCCCAGCTGTTCGAGCTTGCGCACCCGTTCCAGGCACGGCCTGGGAGTCAGGTGCACGCGCTCGGAGAGTTTCTGGTAGGTGATGCGCCCTTCGTGGCGCAGCACCTCGATGATGGCCTGATCGATCCGATCAAGCACGATCGACAGGTCGCGGATGTCCGCCATGGATGTCTTGCCTCACTTCAAACGGCCGGATAAAAACTGCTGTAAACGTTCACTCTGCGGGCGATCGAGAATAGTCGCATCGCCCTGCTCTTCCACCCGCCCCTGGTGCAGGAACAGCACCTGGCTGGAGACCTGGCGGGCGAAGCCCATTTCGTGGGTCACCATCAGCATGGTGCGCCCTTCCTCCGCCAGCGCCTGGATCACCTTGAGCACTTCGCCCACCAGCTCCGGGTCCAGGGCCGAGGTCGGCTCGTCGAACAGCAGGATCTCCGGTTCCACCGCCAGCGCCCGGGCAATCGCCACCCGCTGCTGCTGGCCGCCGGAGAGAAAGGCCGGGTACTGCTCGGCAACCCGCTGCGGCAAACCCACCTTGTCCAGGTAGGCCCGGGCGCTGGCCTCGGCTTCCTTGCGGCTGTTGCCCAGCACCCGGCATGGCGCCAGCATGATGTTCTCCAGCACGGTCAGGTGGCTCCACAGGTTGAAGTGCTGGAACACCATGGCCAGACGCGTGCGCAGGCGCTGCAACTGGGCCGGGCTGGCGACACGCATGCCGCCGGGGGCGGAACGGGTGGCGATACGCTCGCCGTCCAGCTCGATGTGGCCCTCGTCGGCGCGTTCCAGGAAGTTGATACAGCGCAGCATAGTGCTTTTGCCCGAACCGCTGGCGCCGATCATGCTCACCACGTCGCCAGCACGAGCCTGTAACGAGACGCCCTTGAGCACTTCGTTGTCACCAAACCGCTTGTAGAGATTTTCAACGCTCAATTTGTACATGGAACACTCCTGGAGCGTCGCCATCGGCGCGACACCCCGCACGGGAAAGGGAGAAAAGCCTCAGTGCGCCGGCCCGAGGAAACTCAGCCAGCGGCGCTCCGCCAGGCGAAAGGCGCCGACCAGGCCGAAGGACAGGCCCAGGTACAACAGGCCGGCAATGCCGAACGCCTGGAAGGTCATGAAGGTCGCGGCGTTGGCGTCCCGCGCCACCTTGAGAATGTCCGGGATGGTCGCAGTGAAGGCCACGGAGGTGGCGTGCAGCATCAGGATCACTTCGTTGCTGTAGTACGGCAGCGCCCGGCGCAACGCCGACGGCAGGATCAACCGCAGGTACAGGCGCCAGCCGCTGAGCCCGTAGGCATGGGCGGCCTCGATTTCACCGTAGGGAATGCTGCGGATCGCCCCGGCGAAGATCTCCACCGTGTAGGCGCAGGTATTCAGGGTGAAGGCCAGCAAGGTGCAGTTCATCGCGTCGCGGAAGAAGGCTTCCAGCAAGGGCTGGGAACGCACCGCGGCGATGCCGTAGATGCCGCTGTAGCAAATCAGCAATTGGATATACAGCGGCGTGCCACGAAACACGTAGGTGAACAGCTGCACCGGCCAGCGCACCAGGGCCCAGCGCGAGGTGCGCATGATCGCCAGCGGCAGCGACAGGACGAAACCCAGGGCGATGCTCGCCACCAGCAGCCACAGGGTCATGGCCAGCCCGGTGAGGCCATAGCCGTCGCTGAACAGAAAGGGTTTCCAGTATTCCTGAATCAGCTCGATCATCGCGACAGCCCCCGCACACCCTGGTTATAACGCCGCTCGAGTACCCGCAGCAGATAGTTCGAAGCACTGGTGATCAACAAGTACAGGGCACCGGCCAGGAGCAGGAAATCCAGCATATTGAAGGTGCTCTTGCCGGCCTCCTGGGCCACCTTGACCAGGTCCGACAGGCCGATGATCGACACCAGCGCCGTGGCCTTGAGCAGCACCAGCCAGTTGTTGCCCAGGCTCGGCAAGGCGAACCGCATCATTTGCGGGAAGACCACCAGGCGAAACCGCTGCCAGCGGCTCAGGCCAAAGGCCGCACCGGCCTCCTGCTGGCCCCGCGGCACGCTGAGGATCGCGCCGCGGAAGGTCTCGGTGAAGTACGCGCCATAGATAAAACCCAGGGTGACGATGCCGGCCACGAACGGATCGATCTCCATGTAGGGCCAGCCCATGAACTCGGTGAGGCTGCTGAGCCAGCCTTGCAGGCTGTAGAAGATCAGCAGCATCAGCACCAGGTCCGGCACGCCACGGATCAGCGTGGTATAGAAGGTCGCCGGCAAGTTGAACAGGCGCAGCGGCGACAGCTTGGCCGCCGCGCCGAACAGGCCCAGGAGCATGCTCACCAGCAACGACAGCGCCGAGAGTTTCAGGGTCACCCAGGTGCCATGCAGCAACAGTGGGCCATAGCCTTGCAGAGCCGAGAGGTCCAGGCCGAAAAGATTCAGGAAGGTATTCACGCCAGTCACCTTGAATGCGCCACGGCCAGGCCCTGCGTCGTGGTGTCACGACACAGGGCCCAGGGCGTGGGAATCAGTTGTTGTAGAGGTCCAGGTCGCCGAAGTATTTGCGCTGGATCTGTGCGTAGATGCCCTTCTCATGCAGGGCCTTGATCGCGGCATTGAGCATGCCCTTGAGTTCTTCCTGGTCCTTGCGGATACCGATGGCGATTTCCGCGGGCACCAGGGGGTCGCTGATGCCCTGGCTGTTCTGGAAGTCGGCACCCTGGGGCGAAGCGAGGAAACTCATCTGCGCTTGCAGCTTGTCCTGGATCGACGCATCGAGGCGGCCGTACACCAGGTCGGCGTACACCTGGTCCTGGTTCTGGTAGGCCCGCAGTTTCACCCCGCCGGGGGCCAGCTTGGCCTTGGCGTAGGTTTCCTGGATGGTGCCCTGCATGTAGCCGATGGTCTTGCCCCTGAGGGATTCGGCGGTGGGTTCCAGGCCAGAGTCCTTGCGGGTGACGATGGCGGTTGGGCCGGCGTACAGCCGGTCGGTGAAGTCGATCTGTTTCTTGCGCGCCTCGGTGACAGTCATCGAGGATTCGATGGCGTCGAACTTGCCGGCCTTGAGCGCCGGGATCAGCCCGTCGAAATCGTTGCTGACCCACACGCACTTGACCTTGAGCTCGGCACAGATCGCATTGCCCAGGTCCACGCCGAAACCTTGCACGCCACCGTCGGCGGTGGTCGATTCGAACGGTGGATAGCTTGGGTTGACGCCGAATCGCAGCTCTTTCCATTCCTTGGCGCTTGCGCCCGCCGAACAGAATGCCAACGCCAGTACAGGCACAGCCAGCCATTTATTGATCATCTTCAGAGTCCCGGAGTATTTGGATTTATCGTGTTCCGGCGCAGGGCCGAAGCACACTTTTTGACAGGGGCAGAGAGTCGGTGCGGTGTCCACCGCAGCAGGGTTGTTATTGTTTTGGGGGCGGCGCCGGTCGGCCTGCGACCGTGCCTTTCCCGCTCGCGGCGCTGGCGGCCAGCGTCTGCAACGGGTGGCCAGAATGCCAACAGATGAATGGCCCGGGGTGTCGTAACGGGCCGCCCGGACAGCCTGAATCAGCTGATAACGGCTCGCTCACAGCCGATTCTGTCGCGATCCCGCTCCGACGGGCCCCGGATCACCACAAGCAGCATCGAAGACGGCTGCGCCTCATGCAAAAATGCACAGCCAACCTGCAGTTATCCGGGTTGTACATGGCAAATTTGCACTGTTACGATCCCTCATCGTTCGCGCGCGAACACACCTATAAAGAACAATAAAAGCAGGGAGTTAGTGATGACTGCTCAGGTTCCATCCCAGGCCACGCGAGACGCCGGCGCCACGTCGGTCGAGGCCTCGCCACAGGACGTGCTGGCCGAAGTCCGCAACCACATCGGTCACCTGACCCTCAACCGCCCCGTCGGCCTCAATGCCATCACCCTCGGCATGGTGCGCACCCTGCAACGCCAGCTCGATGCCTGGGCCCAGGACCCGCAGGTGCACGCGGTGGTCCTGCGCGGCGCCGGCGAAAAGGCCTTCTGCGCCGGTGGCGATATCCGCACCCTGTACGACAGCTACCAGAACGGTCAGACCCTGCACGAGGAATTCTTCGTCGAGGAATACGCGCTGGACCTGGCGATCCACCGTTACCGCAAGCCGGTGCTGGCGCTGATGGACGGTTTTGTCCTCGGCGGCGGCATGGGCCTGGTCCAGGGCGCCGACCTGCGGCTGGTCACCGAGCGCAGCCGCCTGGCGATGCCGGAGGTCGGCATCGGTTATTTCCCGGATGTCGGCGGCAGTTATTTCCTGTCGCGCATCCCCGGCGAGCTGGGCATCTACCTGGGGGTCAGCGGCGTGCAGATCCGCGCCGCCGACGCCCTGTACTGCGGGCTGGCGGACTGGTACCTGGAGAGCGACCAGCTGAGCCTGCTGGACCAGCGCCTGGACAACCTGCAATGGCACGACACCCCGCTCAAGGACCTGCAGGGCCTGCTGGCCAAGCTCGGTGTGCAGCAACTGCCGGATGCGCCACTGGCGGCGCTGCGCCCGGCCGTCGACCACTTCTTTGCCCAGGCCGATGTACCGAGCATCGTGCAGCAACTGCGCGAAGTGACCCTGGGCGATACTCATGAATGGGCCACCAGCACTGCCGACCTGTTGTCGACCCGCTCGCCCCTGGCCATGGCCGTGACCCTGGAAATGCTCCGGCGCGGCCGCCAGCTGAGCCTGGAACAGTGTTTCGCCCTGGAGCTGCACCTGGACCGCCAGTGGTTCGAGCGCGGCGACCTGATCGAGGGCGTGCGCGCCCTGCTGATCGACAAAGACAAGAACCCACGCTGGAACCCACCGACCCTGCAGGCGCTGGACGCCGCGCATGTGGCGAGTTTCTTCAGCGCTTTCGACCCCAGCCGGAGCTGAGCCATGCACGACATTGAATTGAGCGAAGAGCAGGTGATGATCCGCGACATGGCCCGGGACTTCGCCCGCGGTGAAATCGCCCCCCATGCCCAGGCCTGGGAAAAGGCCGGCTGGATCGACGACACCCTGGTGGCGAAGATGGGCGAACTGGGCCTGCTGGGCATGGTGGTGCCCGAGGAATGGGGCGGCACCTACGTCGACTACGTGGCCTACGCCCTGGCGGTGGAAGAAATCTCCGCCGGCGACGGCGCCACCGGTGCGCTGATGAGCATCCACAACTCGGTGGGCTGCGGGCCGATCCTCAACTACGGCAGCACGGAACAGAAACAGACCTGGCTGGCGGACCTGGCCAGCGGCCAGGCAATCGGCTGCTTCTGCCTGACCGAACCCCAGGCCGGTTCCGAAGCCCACAACCTGCGCACCCGCGCCGAACTCAAGGACGGCCAGTGGGTGATCAACGGCGCCAAGCAGTTCGTCAGCAACGGCAGGCGCGCCAAGCTGGCCATCGTCTTCGCGGTGACCGATCCGGAGCTGGGCAAGAAAGGCCTGTCAGCGTTCCTGGTGCCCACCGACACCCCGGGATTCGTGGTTGACCGCAGCGAACACAAGATGGGCATCCGCGCCTCGGACACCTGCGCGGTGACCTTCAACCAGTGCACCGTCCCCGAAGCCAACCTGCTGGGCGAGCGCGGCAAGGGCCTGGCCATCGCCTTGTCCAACCTCGAAGGCGGTCGCATCGGCATCGCCGCCCAGGCCCTGGGTATCGCCCGTGCCGCGTTCGAAGCGGCGCTGGCCTACGCTCGCGAGCGGGTGCAGTTCGACAAGCCGATCATCGAGCACCAGAGCATCGCCAACCTGCTGGCCGACATGCACACCCGCCTCAACGCCGCGCGCCTGCTGATCCTGCATGCCGCGCGCCTGCGCAGCGCCGGCCAGCCGTGCCTGTCGGAAGCCTCCCAGGCCAAGCTGTTCGCCTCGGAAATGGCCGAGAAGGTCTGCTCCTCGGCGATCCAGATTCACGGCGGCTACGGCTACCTCGAGGACTACCCGGTGGAGCGCTACTACCGGGACGCGCGGATCACCCAGATCTACGAAGGCTCCAGCGAGATCCAGCGCATGCTGATCGCCCGGGAGTTGAAGCACTATCTGTTGTGACCCCAAAAGCTTCGCGGGCAAGCCTCGCTCCTACAGGCGCGCTATGACGCAAACAACACAACCCCGTAGGAGCGAGGCTTGCCCGCGAAAGCATTTCACCCCCCGCCAACCGATGTAGCCGCTGGCGCAGCCTGCGATCGACCGGGACGGTCGCAAGGCGGGCAACGCGGTTCGGTATATGAACCGCGAAGGCCGACAGCGAGTCCTTCGGCCTCGATCGCAGGCTGCGCCAGCGGCTACAGGCACACACGCTGCCCGCGATAGCGTCCGTACAAACACCACACAAAAAAAATCGCAGCCAAGGCTGCGATTTTTCATGGCTAGCGACAACCCGGACTATTTGTCCTTGAACTGCGCCTCACGCTTGGCGATGAACGCCGCCATGCCTTCCTTCTGATCCTCGGTGGCGAAGGCCGCATGGAACACCCTGCGCTCGAAACGCACGCCTTCCGAGAGGCTGACTTCGAAGGCGCGGTTCACGCTTTCCTTGATCATCATGCTCACCGGCACCGATTTGCCGGCGATCAGCGCCGCGACTTTCAACGCCTCGTCCAACAGCTCGTCGGCCGGCACGATGCGCGCGACGATGCCGCAACGCTCGGCTTCCACCGCATCGATAAAACGCCCGGTCAGGCACATTTCCATGGCCTTGGCCTTGCCCACGGCGCGGGTCAGGCGCTGGGTGCCGCCCATGCCCGGCAACACCCCGAGGTTGATTTCCGGCTGGCCGAATTTGGCGTTGTCGCCGGCCAGGATAAAGTCGCACATCAACGCCAGTTCACAGCCACCGCCCAGGGCAAAACCGTTGACCGCGGCGATGATCGGCTTGCGCCGGTTGGCCACCCGGTCGCTGTCGCTGAACAGGTCGTCCATGTAGATCTGCGGGTAGGTCAGCTCGGCCATTTCCTTGATGTCGGCGCCGGCGGCGAAGGCCTTCTTCGAGCCGGTGAGGACGATGCAGCCGATCTGAGGATTGGCTTCCAGGCTGTCCAGGGCCTGGTTCACTTCGCTGACGATCTGCGCGTTGAGGGCGTTCAGCGCCTGCGGGCGATTGAGGGTGATCAGGCCGACGCGGTCCTTGATCTCCAACAGAATGGTTTCGTAACTCATGGATCAGCTCCTGCTAAAAGTCAGAGGTTGCGCGAAATGACCATGCGCTGAATGTCGCTGGTGCCTTCGTAGATCTGGCAGACCCGCACATCGCGGTAGATGCGCTCCAGCGGAAAGTCGTTCAAGTAGCCATAGCCGCCCAGGGTTTGCAAGGCGGCGGAACAGACCTTCTCGGCCATTTCCGAGGCGAACAGCTTGGCCATCGACGCCTCCACCAGCGCCGGCTTGCCGCTGTCGCGCAAGGCCGCGGCGTAGTGCACCATCTGCCGCGCCACGGCGATCTGGGTGGCCATGTCCGCCAGGCGGAAAGCCACCGCCTGATGCTCGATGATCGGCTTGCCGAAGCTCTGCCGTTCGCGGGCGTAGTCACGGGCGGCCTCGAAAGCCGCGCGGGCCATGCCCACCGATTGCGAAGCGATGCCCACGCGACCGCCTTCGAGGTTGGCCAGGGCGATCTTGTAGCCCTCGCCCTCCTCGCCCAGGCGGTTGGCCAGCGGCACCTTCACGTCCTCGAAGAGAATCTGGCAGGTGTCGGAGGCGTGCTGGCCGAGCTTGTCTTCCACCCGCGCGACGCTGTAGCCCGGCGAGTCGGTGGGCACGATAAAGGCGCTGATGCCGCGCTTGCCGGCCGCCGGGTCGGTCACCGCGAACACGATCACCACCCCGGCGTTCTGCCCGGAGGTGATGAACTGCTTGCAGCCGTTGAGCACGTAATGCTCGCCCTCCCGCCGCGCGCGGGTTTTCAGGCTGCTGGCGTCGGAGCCGGCCTGGGGTTCGGTCAGGGCGAAGGCGCCGAGCATGGCGCCGCTGGCCAGGGGCTTGAGGAAACGCTCCTTCTGCTCGTCGTTGCCGAACTTGAGGATCGGCACACACCCCACCGAGTTGTGCACGCTCATGATGGTCGAGCAGGCGCCGTCGCCGGCAGCGATCTCTTCCAGGGCCATGGCGTAGGCCAGGTAACCGGTGTCGCAACCGCCCCACTGCTCCGGCACCAGCATGCCGAAGAAGCCCAGCCCGGCCATCTCGCCGATGGCCTCGCGGGGGAAGCGATGCTCGCGGTCCCATTCGGCGGCGAACGGCTTCAGGCGTTCCTGGGCGAACTGCCGGGCCGCGTCACTGATCTGCTGTTGTTCGTCATTAGGCAGCATGCTGATTCCTTAATACAGGCATTCGACGGCCATGGCCGTGGCTTCGCCGCCACCGATGCAGATGGCCGCGACGCCGCGTTTCAGGCCTTGCTGGCGCAGGGCCGAGAGCAGAGTCACGAGGATCCGTGCGCCGGACGCGCCGATCGGGTGGCCCAGGGCACAAGCGCCGCCGTGGACGTTGACCTTGTCGTGGGGGATTTCCAGCTTCTGCATGGTGACCAGGCTGACCACGGCGAAGGCTTCGTTGATTTCGAACAGCTCGACCTGGTCGATGGACCAGCCGGTTTTCTTCAGCAGCGTCTTGATCGCGCCGACTGGGGCTACAGGGAACAGCCCCGGGGTATCGGCGAACGCCGCGTGACCGTGGATCACCGCCAGCGGTTTGAGGCCACGTTTCTCCGCCTCGGAACGGCGCATCAGCACCAGGGCCGCGGCGCCGTCGGAGATCGAGCTGGAGTTGGCCGCGGTGACGGTGCCGCCGTCGCGGAACGCCGGTTTCAGTGTGGCGATCTTGTCCAGCCTGGCCTTGGGCGGCTGTTCGTCGTCGCTGATGGTCTGCTGTTCCTTGCCGACGGTGACCTGCAGCGGCACGATTTCCGCCTTGAAGCTGCCGTCCTTGATCGCCTGCTGGGCGCGGGTCAGCGAGGCCACGGCGAAGGCATCCTGGGCTTCGCGGCTGAAGCCGTTGGTCTCGGCGCAGTCTTCGGCGAAGGTGCCCATCAGGCGGCCCTTGTCGTAGGCGTCTTCGAGGCCGTCGAGGAACATGTGGTCGAGCACCCGCCCGTGGCCCATGCGATAGCCGCTGCGAGCGCGATCCAGCAGGTACGGCGCGTTGGACATGCTTTCCATGCCGCCGGCGATCACTACGTCGGCGCTGCCGGCCAGCAGCATGTCGTGGGCGGCGATGGTCGCAGCCATGCCGGAGCCGCACATCTTGTTCAGGGTGGTGCAGCGGGTGGCCTTGTCCAGCCCGGCGCCCAGCGCCGCCTGACGGGCCGGCGCCTGGCCGAGACCGGCCGGCAGCACGCAGCCGAACAGCACTTCATCGACCCCGTCACTGGCCACCCCGGCACGCTCGACGGCGGCACGGATAGCGGCGGCGCCGAGCTGCGGCGCGGTCAGGCTTTTCAGTTCGCCCTGGAAGCCGCCCATGGGGGTGCGGACGGCGCTGACGATAACGATCGGATCCTGGTTCATGATCAATCCTCTTTACTTGGCTGCCATGCGCAAGGCGCCGTCGAGACGGATCACCTCGCCATTGAGCATGCTGTTGTTAATGATATGCCCGACCAGCGCGGCGTACTCGTCCGGCTTACCCAGGCGTGGCGGGAACGGCACGCCGGCGGCCAGGGAAGCGCGGACTTCGTCGCTCATGCCGGCCATCATCGGGGTTTCGAAAATGCCCGGGGCGATGGTCATCACCCGGATGCCGAAGCGCGCCAGCTCGCGGGCGGCCGGCAGGGTCAGGCTGGCGATGGCACCCTTGGACGCGGCATAGGCGGCCTGGCCGATCTGTCCGTCGAAGGCCGCCGCCGAGGCGGTGTTGATGATCACCCCGCGCTCGCCGTCGGCGTTCGGCTCGCCTTCGGCAATCGCCGCCGCGGCCAGGCGCATCAGGTTGAAGCTGCCGATCAGGTTGACGTTGATCACCTGGCTGAAGCTGGCCAGGGCATGGGGGCCGTGCTTGCCGAGGATCTTCTCGCCACGCACGATGCCGGCGCAGTTGACCAGCCCGTGCAAGCCGCCGAACGCCTTGAGCGTGGCCTGCACCGCCGCTTCGGCGGCCGCTTCGTCAGTGATATCGGCGACCGTGCTCTGGCAACCGAGCTGGCGCGCCTGGGCCGCGACAGCTTCGGCGTTGAGATCCACCAGCATCACCTGGGCGCCGGCCTTGACCAGCATCTGCGCGGTGGCCGCACCGAGACCGGAAGCGCCGCCGCTGACGAGAAAAACCTTGTTTTCGATGTGCATCATGAGTTCCTGGGTAATTCAGGCCGAAGCCTTGTGCGCCGCGGCCTCTTGAGCCTTGGCGATTTCCTGGTTGCGCAGGATGAAGCGCTGCAACTTGCCGCTTGGGGTTTTCGGCAATTCGCTGACAAATTCGATTTCACGGGGGTACGAGTGCGCGGCCAGGCGCTTGCGCACATGCTGGCGCAGCTCTTCGGCCAGCTCCGGCGCGGCGCGGTACTGCGGGCTGAGCACGACGAAGGCCTTGACCAGCTCGGTGCGCTCCGGATCGGGCTTGCCGATCACCGCCGCCTCGACCACCGCCGGGTGCTCGATCAGCGCGCTCTCGACGTCGAACGGGCCGACCCGGTAACCGGAGGTGGTGATCACGTCGTCGCTGCGCCCGACGAAGCTGATGCTGCCGTCCGGGTTCAGCTCCACGGTGTCGCCGCTGAGGTAGTAGTTGCCGACGAAGGCCTTGGTCACCACGCCGTGGTAGCCGTTGAACCAGCACATCGGCGACTGGCTGCGGTCGATGGCGAGGATCCCCGGCTGGCCGACCGAGAGTTCCTGGTGCTGCTCGTCGAGCACCACGATGCGGTGGCCGGGCGAGGCGAAACCGGCCGCGCCGACATGCACCGGGTGCTCCAGGCCATGGTGGTTGCACAGGACCATGCCCAGCTCGGTCTGGCCGTAATGGTCGTGGATCACCACGCCAAGGTTGTCGGCGAACCAGCGGATCACCTCCGGGTTCAACGGCTCGCCGGCGCTGCTGACGATGCGCAGCTTGCCCTTGATCGAGCGGGCGAACTCGTCGCCGCCGGCGATCAGCAGGCGATACGCGGTCGGTGAACCGGTGAGGTTGCTGATCCCGTATTTGTTGATCACCCGGCAAGTGCTTTCCAGGGTGAAGGGCCCATCGTAGAAGGTGATCGGGTGGCCCAGGCCCAGCGGGCCGGTGACGCCGAAATAGATGCCGTAGGCCCAGCCCGGGTCGGCGACGTTCCAGAACGTGTCTTCGGGGCGCAGGTCGACGGCGTCGCGGGTGTAGCTCTGGAACGCGACGATGGCCTTGAGCGGTACGTACAGGGCTTTGGACGGGCCGGTGGTGCCGGAGGTGAACATCAGCAGGAACGGGTCTTCGCCGGTCAGCAGCACGGGTTCGCACTGCGCCGGGTAATGGGCCAGTTCGGCCCAGAAACTGAAGTCGCCGCGGACGATGCCCTGGCCCTTGGCGCCCGCGACCGTGACGATGGTCGGGCAGTCGGCCACCTCATTGAGCTTTGGCCGGTTGACCGCGTCGGTCACCACCACTTTGGCCCCGGAGCTGTTCAGGCGGTGTTCGATGGCCTTGGGGCCGAAGGCGGTGAACAGCGGCTGGTAGACCGCGCCGATGCGCCAGGTGGCGAGTACCGCGATCAACAGTTCGACGTTGCGCGGCAGCAGGCCGGCGACCTTGTCGCCCTGGCCCACGCCCTGGGCCAGCAGGAAGTTGGCGAAACGCGCGGCCTGGTCCTGCAACTCGCTGAAGGTGTAGGTCGCGCTACTGCCATCGCGGCCCTCCCAGAACAGCGCGATACGCCCCGGCAAAGCGTGCCGGTCACAGCATTCGATGCAGGCATTGAGGGCCGACAAGGAGCCGTGCAGGGCTGCGTCGACGGTGTGCTGATAATTGAAGTGTGCCGTGGCAGACAGGTAATCGCGCATTGCCAGAATCCCTCGCTGTTCTTATTAGGATGGGAACCAATGGGAACCACAAAGACATCGGGCAAATACTGGCGCCACGGCCAGGGCGGGACAATGGTCAAAGCTTTCAAGTTGCGTGACTGGTTTGGCCAAGAACCCCATGGCGATCAAGCCCCTGTAGCCGCTGCCGAGCCTGCGAGGCTGCGTTCGACCGCGCAGCGGTCGCAAGCCGGGCGACGCGTTCTGCCTGACGCACCGCAAGCTCAGGTTTTGCGGCAACTGCGTTGCCGATCGCAGCCTCGCGCTGCTCGGCAGCGGCTACAGGAACCGGCGTGGCCGCTGCGGAGCCTGCGAGGTTGCGCAGCGGTCGCAAGCCGGGTAGCGCGTTCGGCCTGACGCACCGCAAGCTCAGGTTTTGCGGCAACTGCGTTGCGATCGCAGCCTCGCGCTGCTCGGCAGCGGCTACCCAGGTTCCCCGTAGCCGCTGCCGCAGGCTGCGATCGAGGCCGCAGGACTCGCTATCAGCCTTGACGCGGTGCATCAGAGACACCGCGCTGCACGCCTTTGCGACCGTTCCGGTTGATCGCAGCCTGCGACAGCGGCTGCAGGGAGGCGCTCAGGTCGGGTCGTTGAGGATCAGGCTGCGGTAGTGCCCGGGGTTGGAGCCAGACCACTTGCGAAAGGCCTTGTAGAACGAGCTGGCGTCGGCGAAGCCCAGGCGGCTGGCGATTTCCGTGAAGCTGATCTGCGGCTCGGCCAGCCAGGCGATCGCCAGCTCCTTGCGCACCCCGTCCTTGAGTCCCTGGTAGGTCTGCCCTTCTTCCGCCAGGCGGCGGCGCAGGGTCGAGGCCGACATGCACAGGCTGTGGGCCAGGCTCTCGGTTTCCGGCCACTGGGCCGCGGGCAGCTGGCGCAGGTCGTGCTTGATGCGGCTGGCCAGGCTCTCTGGGTCGCGGTATTTGACCAGGATGTTGGCCGGCGCCTGGGCCAGGAAGCGCTTGAGCTCCTCGTCACTGCGCTTGATCGGCAGATCCAGGCAGTCGGCGGCAATGATCATCCGCGTGCGCGGCCGGTCGAAGCGCAGGTTCTGCGAGAACATCACCTGGTAGTCGTCGCAGAAATCCGGTTCCGGGCAGCGCAGCTCGATGGCCAGGATCGGGATGCGCCGCCCGGCCAGCCAGCAGGCCACGCCGTGGACGATCATCCAGTAGGTGAAATAGGTGAAGGCGCGGCGCGGTGCCTGCTCATCCTCCAGCAGGACGATCTCCGCCAGGCTCTGCTGGCGCACCAATTGGGCCGGCAGCCGTTCGAGCATCAGCGACAGGAACGCCAGCCCGGATTCCAGGCCCGCGGCCAGGTTCTGACGGGCCATGGCGGTGCGACAGAGAAACGCCAGGCTGCCGGATTTCAGCTTGCGCGGGTCCATGCCGAAGAACTCGTCGTCCGTGCGCCGGGCCAGCAGGCGCCACAGCCGGGCATAGGCCAGCGCGGGCACGCGGGCGGCGCTGACGTCCAGCTGGGCCGGGTCGATACCGGCCTTGAGCAGCACTTCATCGCTGGTGGCACCCGGGGCGCAGCTTTGCAGCAGCGCTTCGCGCACCAGTTGCATGGAGATGGTGTCTTTTTCCGACATCGCGCTGAACGGCTTCCTGCATAAAGAGATGGCCGGTCATCTTAGGCAGTGACCGGTAAAAAGCCAGAGCGCTTTTATCTAAAGTGCAGCATACGTCCGATACCCAGTAGTGACTTTTACTGGGCTCCCTCTAGAAACGTCCTAAATTTCGCGGGATAGCCACAAGTAGCCCCCTCGCAGCCGTTCTTAGCAATCAATCTCAAATAGGATTCACTCTCACAAAAAAAGAGAGCGTTTCTTATGCAAACGAAAGCCCCATCTGCCTTGCCACAACATCGCCTCCTGGCCTCTACCCTGGGCCTTGCCCTGGCCTCCTGCGCCGGCGCGGCCGAAGCCGGCGAACGGCAGAAATCCCTGCAACTGGACAACATCAAGGTCGAAGCCGAGCAACCCGGTTCCCGCACCGAACGCTCGGCCTCCGCCAAGTACGTGGCGCCGCTGCTGGACACCCCGCAGACCATCACCGTGGTGCCGCCCAAGCTGATCCAGGAACAACAGGCGCTGAGCCTGCGCCAGGTGCTGTCGAACGTGTCCGGCATCACCTTCAATGCCGGCGAAGGCGGTGGCGGCTCGGGGGACAGCATCAACATCCGCGGCTTCTCGGCCAACAGCAACATGCAGATCGACGGCCTGCGCGACAGCGCGCAGACCAACCGTTCCGACACCTTCAACGTCGAGCAGGTGGAAGTCATCAAGGGCCCCAACTCGGTGTTCGGCGGCGCCGGCACCACCGGCGGCAGCATCAACGTGGTCAGCAAGCAGCCCAAGAACCAGGCCTTCACCCGCCTCGGCGGCAGCCTCGGCAGCGACAACTACTACCGCCTGACGCTGGACAGCAACCAGCCGCTGGAAGGTGTCGGCCAGGACAGCGCGGTGCGGATCAACCTGATGGGCCATCAGAACGATGTGCCCGGCCGCGAGAAAATCGACCGCGAGCGCTGGGGCATCGCGCCCTCGTTGCGCCTGGGCTTCAGCGACGCCACCCGGCTGACCCTCAGCGCCTTCCACCAGAGCGACGACAACCTGCCGGACTATGGCGTGCCGGCGCTCGACGGCAAGAAGCTGGCCGGGGTCAAGCGCGATGCCTATTTCGGCTGGAAGAACCTCGACAAGGAAGAGATCGAACAGAACGCCTTCACCGCCGACTTCGAGCATGACTTCAACGACCACCTGCGCCTGCAGAACCTCACGCGCTACAGCCGCACCGCGCGCGACACCGTCGTCTCGGCGTCCCATGTCAACACCAGTGGCCTGCCGGCGGGCCGCTACCGCCCGGCCGGGCCCCAGGCCTACGGGCGCGACGCCACCACCGAAATGTGGATCAACCAGAGCAACCTGATCGGCGACTTCGAGTTCGCCGGCATGCGCCACGACCTGGTGGCGGGCCTGGAACTTTCGCGGGAAACCCTCGACCTGAAGACCTACAACCATGGCCTGAGCACGGCCCTGTATCCGCGCAACGGCTACGCCCTGGGCAGCCCGCCCGGGCGCTGGAACGGCCCGGTCAACAAGGCCACCAGCGGCTACACCGAAACCACCCTCAAGGGCCAGGCGTACTACCTGTTCGATAACATCGCCCTGAGCGAGCGCTGGGACCTCAACTTCGGCCTGCGCTACGACAAGATCAAGGGCGATGTCGACAAATACTCGGCCAGCCATGTGAAGAGCGACAGCCTGGCCTCGGACACGAACAAGGCCAGCGCGCGCACCGGGCTGGTGTTCAAGCCGACCGAGAACGGGCGCATCTATGCCGCCTGGGGCAATTCCTTCAACCCTTCCGCCGAGAACCTGGCCTCCACCGGCGGCGGCTTGAGCAAGGGCAACCAGGACCTGGCGCCGGAGAAGAACGAGACCTGGGAACTGGGCACCAAGTGGGAGCTGCTGGACAAGCGCCTGGAGCTGGACGCCGCACTGTTTCGCGTAGAGAAGAGCAACGCCCGGGAAACCATGGCCGACGGTTCGACCCAACTGGCCGGCAAGCAGCGGGTGCAAGGTGTGGAAGTCGGCGTCACCGGGCATGTCAGCGAGCAGTGGGATGTGTTCGCCAACTACACCTTCCTCGACAGTGAGATCCTCAACGCGGCGAACACCGCCTCGGGCATCGCGCGCAAGGGCCAGGCCCTGGGCAACACGCCGCCGCGCTCGCTCAACCTGTGGACCACCTATGAACTGCCGGCCGGCTGGACCCTGGGTTACGGCACTCGTTATGTCAGCGAGCGCAACGTCAGCTCCAGCACCCGCGCCAAGCTGGATGCCTACTGGGTGCACAACGCCATGCTCGGCTACAAGGTCAACCACAACCTCGACCTGCAGCTGAACGTCAACAACCTGTTCGACAAGGACTATGTGGAGCGGGTGCGCCAGCAGAGCGGCTCGACGACACGCTCCTCGGCCATCGAATACGGCGACGCGCGCGCGGCGAT
>NZ_JACNDE010000052.1:0-39601 GCF_017351415.1 Pseudomonas sp. FW305-25
AATCGATGAGTATGGGAAGACATGGCACTACTGAGTGAGTACGAACAACGGCAGGTCGCCGAGGCGATCGCCCGGGTCGAACAGCAGACCGATGCCGAGCTGGTCACCGTGCTGGCCGCCCGCGCCGACGACTACGCCTATATCCCGTTGCTCTGGGCCAGCCTGCTGGCGCTGATCGTGCCGGGCGTGGTGCATTACGCCACCGGCTGGATGAGCATGCACCTGTTGCTGCTGGTGCAATGGGTGACCTTTATCGTGCTCTGCCTGGTGTTTCGCATCCCGCGGATCACCACTCGCCTGATTCCGCACTCGGTACGCCACTGGCGCGCCTCGAACCTGGCCCGCCGCCAGTTTCTCGAACAGAACCTGCACCACACCGTCGGCAGCACCGGGATGCTGATCTTCGTCTGCGAAGCCGAGCGCTATGTGGAGATCCTGGTGGACGAGGGCATTTCCAGGCGTCTCGACGACAAGACCTGGGACGCCATCGTCCAGGCCTTCACCCAGCAGGTGAAGCAGGGGCAGACCCTGCAAGGCTTCATCACCTGCATCGAGGCCTGCGGCGAACTGCTCAAGGTGCATGTGCCGGTGACCCATGTGCGCAACGAACTGCCCAACCGCCTGGTGGTCCTGGCCTGATTTCCCCCGCTCCTGTAGCCGCTGCCGCAGGCTGCGCCAGGTCCGCAGGACCTCCAGCGATTTTGCGGGCGCCACGGCCGTGCCGGCCGATCGCAGCCTTCGGCAGCGGCTACAGGAGGCCCCATCGCCTGGAATTCTGTGCCGCCGGGTAAATAACTCCGTGCCCCGGCGGGCCATCCCCCCTAAAATACCCGCCATTCCCCGATTCACACCCCGCATCGCCCGAGGCACCTTTTACATGTCTGCAACCGCAACCCCCGCCAGCCTCGCGCCGGATCATCACGCCCAGTTTCTCGAACTGCTGGAAACCAGCCTGGCGCAGAACGCCTTTATCAAACTGGTGCTGGCCAAGCATGTGGGGGCCGAGGCGGACTTGCAGCGGCTGATCATCAAGCAACTGACGGTCAAGGAGCAGCCGTGCCTGTCCTTCGTCTACCGCTACAAGACCCGCGACATCACCAAGAATTTCCCCCTGGACGAGGGTGTGGCGCTGATCGCCGGGCTGCTGCCGGCGTCGTTCAAGAACGCGCACCTGCTGTCGCTCACCGATGAGGTGCAGCTCGAATACAGCAAGAAGGGCAAAAGCTCGCTGTTCAAGGGCAAGGCCCAGCAGCAGCGCGAAGTGCCGTCCGCCGAGCACAACCGCGAGAAGAACCGCTACCTGGAGCTGAGCCGGCCCTTCCTCACCGACCTGGGGGTGACCAACAAGCAGCACGAGCTGATCCCGGCGATGTCACGCAAGTGGAAGCAGATCAACAAGTTCATCGAGGTCTTCAGCCATGCGCTGAGCTCGTCGCCGATCGATCTGCAACAGCCGGTGCGGGTGGCGGACTTCGGCTCCGGCAAGGGCTACCTGACCTTCGCCATCCACGACTACCTGTGCAATACCTTGCAGGCGCAAGGGCAGGTGACCGGCGTGGAGCTGCGCGAAGACATGGTGACCCTGTGCAACGCCGCGGCGGCGCGCCTGGACCATCAGGGCCTGGAGTTCAAGTGCGGCGACGTGCGCAGCGTGGCGCCGAGCGAGCTGGACGTGATGATCGCCCTGCATGCCTGCGATATCGCCACCGACTACGCGATCCATACCGGCATTCGTTCCGGCGCGGCGATCATCATGTGCTCGCCGTGCTGCCACAAGCAGATCCGCCCGCAGATGCAGAGCCCGGCGCTGCTCAAGCCGATGCTGCAATACGGCCTGCACCTGGGCCAGCAGGCGGAGATGGTCACCGACAGCCTGCGTGCGCTGTTCCTCGAAGCCTGCGGCTACGAGACCAAGGTCTTCGAGTTCATCTCCCTGGAACACACCAACAAGAACAAGATGATCCTCGCGGTCAAACGCGCCGAGCCCCAGGACCCGACCCAACTGCTGGCGAAGATCGGCGAACTCAAGGCGTTCTACCACATCAGCGAGCACTGCCTGGAAACCCTGCTGCGGGCCGACGGCTACCTGGGCTGAGGGTTGCCTGCTGCCGTAGGAGCGAGGCTTGCCCGCGAAAAACGATGACGCGATGTACGGATACGTTGCAGGCGTAGTACCGGGTTATTACCCGGCCCCGCGGATAGGGACTACCTTGAATACTCCTGTTTTCCCTTGAAGAGGAGTCATCTCCATGGCCGCGAAAAAAATCCTCATGCTGGTCGGCGATTACGTCGAGGACTACGAAGTGATGGTGCCGTTCCAGGCGCTGCTGATGGTCGGCCACACCGTGCATGCGGTGTGCCCGGACAAAAAGGCCGGGCAGACCGTGCGCACCGCGATCCACGACTTCGAAGGCGACCAGACCTACAGCGAAAAACCGGGCCATCAGTTCGCCCTGAATTTTGACTTCGCCAAGGTCGAGGCCGCCGATTACGACGCGCTGCTGATCCCCGGCGGTCGCGCCCCGGAATACCTGCGGTTGAACGAAAAAGTCCTGCAACTGGTGCAAGCCTTCGACCAGGCCAGCAAGCCGATCGCCGCCGTCTGCCACGGCGCCCAGCTGCTGGCCGCGGCGGGCATTCTCGAAGGCCGCGAGTGCAGCGCCTACCCGGCCTGTGCCCCGGAAGTGCGCCTGGCCGGCGGTACCTACATCGATATTCCCGTGACGGACAGCCACGTCCAAGGCAATCTGGCGACGGCCCCGGCCTGGCCGGCGCACCCCAACTGGCTGGCCGGTTTCCTCGGTTTGCTGGGCACCAAAATCACCCTGTAAGCGGATGACTTGCCGGCGCTGCTTTTCTGTCAGGAAGCAGCGCCATCGTCCTACCCCTACAACCGAGGAGCGCCCAGCATGTGCGAGCTCTACGTCAAAGCCGACCCGATCCTCTACGAGTCCCGTTCGCGCTCGCTGCGCATCTGCGGGGTGGTCACCACCCTGCGCCTGGAAAACCAGTTCTGGGACATCCTCAGCGAAATCGCCGAGGTCGATGGCATGACCACCAACCAGCTGATCGCCAAGCTCTACGAAGAGGTGATGGACTACCGCGGCGAAGTGGTGAATTTCGCCTCGTTCCTGCGGGTCAGTTGCACCCGCTACCTGAGCCAGCGCCGCAGCGCCACGCCGGAACTCAGCGTGGTGCGCAGCGCCACCAAATAACCCCGCACCCTGTAGCCGCTGCCGAGCCTGCGAGGCTGCGATCGACTTGGGCGGCACTCCGACGTAGCGGGCGCCAAGCCAGACAACACCCTACCCGTAGGAGCGAAGCTTGCTCGCGATGGACCCGAGAGCGCCACATGGGCCACTGAGCAGGCGGCATCGTTCCAGGCATACCGCGTCGTCAGGTTTTGCGGGGCTGCGCCCCGATCGCAGCCTCGCCAAGGCTCGGCAGCGGCTACAGGTGGCGCAGTTGGTGGGGCGGGTGCTCTCGCGATCACCAGAGCAGCGCCGAAGTGGGATTACTGGTACGACGGCAAGCCGGCCCGGGAAGAGTTGCCGGGCAGTGACGGCTGGCCGCTGATCGATATCGGCGAAACCCGCGATGGCAGTTCCTATCAGCAGTGCATAGGGCATATCGCCGTGTGGAACTCGGTGATGGACGAGCACAACTATCTGGTGCGGCGCTGGGGGATTTCCTTGGCGGGCAGGGGCCGTTGGCAGGGGTAAAGGCTGAGGGCTAGAGCGCCAGGCGCGTCAATTGGCGCAGGTCGGCGATCACCGCCGGGTTGCCCCCTTCGAGCACATCCAGGCGAATCTGCGCGATCAGCGATTTCAGCAACTCGGTCTGGGTCATCCGGGTCGTCTCCAGCAGGCGGGCGAGATCCTCGGCCACATAATGGTTCACTTTCAGCGACAGGCGCTTCATCGAACGGGCGGCAGGCAACTGGCGGGCCTCGACCTGCTCCGCCAGATACGCGGCGAAGCCGCTATGCACCTGCTCCAGACCAGACACGGCGGGTGCGCTGAAGTAGTAGCTGAAGAACAGTTTGCGCATCTGCACCCCGGCGTCCTGGGCCACGGAGTGCATCGCGGCATCCAGGACGTCGAGGTAGACCGCAGGCAGCCGCGCCTCGATGGAGGTCAGTTGCTGCTTGCGGGCGTCCTTGATCGCTGGTGTCGACTGGGGCGGGATGGCCACCGTGGTGGCGCAGTGGTCGCAGACTCCCACCAGGATCTCCCGGGCCTGGCCATGCCCATCGCTGAAAGGGACGTCGCGACGGATGTAGGTGATGCCGACGACCTGTTGGCAATGCTCACAGAGCGCCTTGCCTTGGTCGCCCTGCAGAAAAAGTTTCATGGGGTGCCCTCATCGGTGAACGCTGATGAACCATGCATCGGGTTCGATAAAGTAGAATTTGATGTACCAGCCTGCCTTTTTCAGCACATGGACCGCGATGCCCGGGACGCTGTGATGTGCGCTGCAACTGTGGTCCGTGCCCTTGCAGGCGCTGATGACCTCGATCAATTGCCGGGCCGAGACCTCGCCTGTGGCCAGCAGGTTCTTGATCTCGATCGAGCCACGAGCCGCATGCAGATAGTTTTCCGTTTGCAGCGCGCTGATCAGGTCTCTCCGGACCTGCCTGAAGCCTCTGTCCATGATGCTTTCTCGTTTGTACGATACTCGTCGTACGAATTCAACAGGAAATCGACTGAAAGCGCCCGAAGGCATCCCTGTGGTTTTCAGGGGGAGATCGATCTTAGCCCGGCAGGAGCGGGCAGGAGGGCTTGGCTAAAGGCTTGCAACACATCCTTGGCGGCCAGCGGCAGGTGTGGGCGATCTGCATGCTGCGGTGCATCGAGTACACCGCAGCCGGATGCGGTCAGAAGAACCGGGTCACGCTGATCTTGGCGTTACGCCCAAGGCTGGAGGCATTTTCGCCGCTCAGGGGCGGGCGGTAATCGCGGTTGAACATGTTGTCCAGGGTGAAGTTGACTTCCGTGCCCTTGAGGTACGGCTGCTGCGGTTTCCAGTTGGCGAACAGGCCCTGCACGTTGTAGCGGTCGTTCTCGTACTGGTCCCAGTAGGAGTCGCCCAAGGCGCTGGCCGGGCCGCTCGGGTAGACGTCGCTCGGCACGCGGTCGGTCTGGCGTACCCACTGGCCCTGCCAACCCACCTGCGCATCCCACTGCGGGATTTTCACCCCCAGGGTGGCGACCCACTTGCGTGGCGGAATGTCCCGCGCCCAGACATTCGGCCCCCAGGGATTGGTGTAGGCGCCTTCATGCTTGCCGGTGATCCAGGAGTAGGACAGCGAGCCGAACAGGTAGGTCGAATCGTAGAAGCTCTCGACCTCGAAGCCCTTGATGGTCAGGTCGCCGATATTGCGGTAGACCCCGATGGTCGGCTGGTTGCACACCTGGCCGATGTTCTTGCCGCTGCTCAGTTGCTCGGGGCAGCCGATCCCCAGGTTCTTCATGATTTCGTCCTTGATCTCATTGCGGAACACGGTGGTGCGGATTTGCACGCTATCGGCATCGCTGAACACATTGGCGAAGCTGGTGATATTACCGGCGCGCAACGCGGTGATGCGCTCCGGGTCGAGGTCGCGGCTGGTGGCCGAGCGGGTGGTGCCCGGCGCCTGGACTTCGTATTGCTCGTCGATCACTGGCGCGCGCCAGGTCTTGCTGTAGTCGGCGAACAGGGCGAATTGCGGGGTGACCGTCCAGAACGCCGACAGCCGTGGCGACCAGCCGGTGTAGGTCTTGTCGCCATAATCGTGGCCGACCACCGGGTTGGGGCTGTTATAAACCGGCGCGTCGTTTTTCTGCCCACGGTTGCGCACATGGTCGTAGCGCAGGGACGGGGTCAGGGTGAAGTCGCCCAGGGTGATCGCGTCCTGGATATAGAAGGCGTTGTTGTCGACCTTGCCATGGGGCATGAAGCCCGGCTGGTAATGCCCGTTGTTGTACTTGGGCACCTCATAGGTCTTGCCCGGCATCCACATGTCCACCTCGCGGGTGTGCTTGCGGATCTGGATGCCATGGGTCAGGGCATGTTCCAGCGGGCCGGTGTTGAAGCGGCTGGTGTTTTTCAGCGAGAGGATCCTGTCCTCGTAACCCACGGTGATCTTGCGTCCACCGGAGGCGGGCTGGGTGTAGGCGTTCGGGCCGCGCTCGTCGGTCTGGTCGGTCTTGGAATCGGAGTACTTGGCCTCGAAGTCGATCCACGGGTTGTCCAGCGGCGTGTACTGGTACTTGGCCTGCCAGGTGGTGTCGACGGTATTGCGCTGGGCCAGGAAGCGCCGTGTGGCGCCGTCGTAGCCGTACTTGTCGATATCGCTCTGGGTCGGTGGCGTCGGGTAGCTCTTGGCCGAGAAGGGCGCCCAGATATCGCTGTTGGAACGCATGTAGCTCAAGCCCAGGCGATGTTCGTCGGTCAGTTGCATGTTCAGCTTGAACAGCTCGCCGTCCAGGTCCTGGGCGGTGTTGGGCAGGCGCTTGGGGTTGATCGGGTAGGCGTTGCGCGGGTCCGGCTGGGCGCTGGCCAGCTTCATGTCGTCGCCGTCGCGTTTGGTCCAGTAGGCCAGGGCATCGAAACGCCGGTCCTCGGTGCGTCCGTACACCGCGCCGGTGTAGGCCTGCTCATGGCTGTTGCTGCTGTAGCCGTACTTGAGCATGGCGCCGCTGTCGCGGCCTTCCAACAGCAGGTCGGGGGCGTCCTTGGTCTCCATGTGCACGGTGCCGCCGAAACCGCCGTTGCCGGTCTCGGGCGAGTGCGGGCCCTTTTCCACTTCGATGCGTTTGATCAGTTCCGGCTCGATGAAGATCGAGCCCTGCTGGTAGCGTTCGAAGCCGCTCTTGGTCGCGCCGTCGACGCTCATCGGCACGTCTTCGGCATCGCCCAGGCCCCAGATGTTGATGGTCTGGCCGCCGGGTTTGAGCGAGCCGCCGAGGCTGACGCCGGGCAGGGTGGCGATCAGGCTGGGAATGTTGGTGGCCTGGTGGCGATCGATCTCGGCCTGGTTCAGGGTCGAGCGGCCGACCGTGGCGGAGTCCACTTCCAGGCCGCTGCCGATGACGCTCATGGCCCCCAGCTGCAGCGCCGAACTGCGGGTGCTGCTGTTTTCCGCGGGGCGCACCACGTAGGTCTTGTCGACCTTGACCAGGCTGAACTCGCTGCCGCCCAGCAATTGCTGGATCGCCGCCTCGGGGCTGAAATCGCCCTTCAGCGCCGGGGCCTTCACGTTGCGCAGCAACTCTTCGTCGAACAGCAACTGGATCTTCGCCTGCTGCGCCACCTGGCTCAGCGAGGCCGCCAGCGGTTGGGCGGGCAGGGCAAAGTTGAACGATTCGACTTGAACCTGGGCCTGGGCCTGCAGGCTGAACGCCAGGCAGGTGGCGAGCAGGGTCGGACGCGAACAGATGAGCTGCAAGTGATAAGGCGCGCGAAACATGAAATCCCCCGGAGCGGCGACAAAGGCCAGAAAAGGTGTGCGTAAACAACGCAGACCGGAGGAAGACGCGTCAGCAAAATAAAACCTCATATGCGAATGCAAAATATTCGCATATGGGTTTCAGCGCCGGGCTTCGATACGCACGCGGCCGTCGGCCAGGGCCACGGTTTTCACCGGGATCAGCGCCGGCAGGGCCTTGATCAGGGCGTCTGGGTCCTGCACATCGAGGTTGCCCGAGACCTTGAAGTTGCCCAGCGCGCCATCGGCCAGCAACACCGGCTGGCGGCGATAGAGGTTCAGCTCGTCCACCAGGCTGGCCAGGTCGCGATTGCGAAAGGCCAGGTGGCCGCCGCGCCAGTCGGCGACCTCAGCGACGTTCACCGCCTGTTCCCGCAGGGTGCCGCTGGCGTAGTCATAGATGCCGCGCTGGCGGGCGCCGAGCAGCAGTGAATCGGGCTTCTGCGCATCGGGAACGAATGCCACCTGGCCATGGGCGACGCTGACCACCAGTTGTTTCTCACCGCGGCGCACATCGAAGCCGGTGCCGACCACCCGCACCCGGGCGTTGCCTGCATGCACCCACAGCGGCCGCTCCTTGTCGGCGGCCACTTCCAGGTACAGCTGGCCCTGGTCCAGATAGAGGTTGCGCTGCTGCGCGGTGAAGTCGATGCGCAGGCGGGTGTTGGCGTTGACGTACAGGGTGCTGCCATCGGGCAGGTTGAAACTGCGCATGCCCGTGCTCTGCGCGGCGATCTGTTGCGAATGGATCGCCGGCGGGGCGCCCAGCTCGATGGTCAGCAGCGCGCAGACCAATGCGGCGGCGACCGCCAGGGCCGGGCGCCAGCGCGGCTTTTTGCGCACCGGCAGCGGCGTCGGTCGGTTCAGTGGTTCGAGTTCGGCCAGGTCGGCCCACAAGCGCTCGAACTCGGCGTAGGCCCGGGCATGGGCCGGTTCGCTGGACCAGGTCTTGAACGCGTCGCGGGTGGCCTGGCTGCGATCGTCGCGATTGCGGGTGAACCAGACGGCCGCCTGGGCATCGATGCTGTCGATCGGGTGCTCGTGCTCATGTTGAGGGTCGCGGGGGCGGGTCATTGGGCTTGCTCCTTGCCGTGTTCCTGTTCCAGGCGCTGCTTGCAGTGCAGCAGGGCAAAGGCGATGTGTTTTTCCACCATGCTCAGGGAGATGCCCATGCGTTCGGCGATCTGCGCCTGGCTCAGGCCTTCGAAGCGGTGCAGCATAAGGGCTTCGCGGCGGCGCGGCGAGAGTTCGGCGAGCACGCTCTTCAAGCGCTCCAGGCGTTGCAGGCGCTGGGCCGCGGGCAGAGGCTCGTGGTGTTCGTCGGCCAGCGGCTCGGGTTCTGCTGCATGCGGTTCGTGGTGCACCTTGTGCCTGACCTTCTGCCGGCGCCAGTGGTCGCGCAGCAGGTTGCGCGCCATCTGGAACAGAAAGGCGCGGGGTTGTTCGACCTTGGCCCGGTCGCGGTAATCGAGCCATTGGGTGAAGACGTCCTGGGTCATGTCCGCCGCATCGCAGGCGTTGTCCGTGCGTTTACGCAGGTAATGCAGGATGTCCGCATAGAACCCGCGGACGGGGTCCGCCGAGGTGGGGTCGGGCTTGAAGCGAGACATGAAAATCCTTCGCAAGTACTGCCGGGCAGAAAGGTTGCGAATGATATCGAGAATTATTACTATTTGTCTGCATGAGTTTCGCGTCATGAACCGGATGCGATTTTTCCTGTCTGATGCTGCGTGCCTCAGCAACACACCCCAAACGCTGGTAAACCGGCAAAGACAGGCTTTAATCCGAAGTGCATTCGCATCTTTGGACACTCAGGAGCAGGACCATGGCTGGATGGTATGAATTGAGCAAAAGCAGTGACGGGCAGTTCCGCTTCGTTCTCAAGGCTGGCAACGCTGAAACCATTTTGACGAGTGAGTTGTATTCCTCCCGCAGCGCCGCCGAAAACGGCATCGCTTCGGTGCAGACCAACAGTCCCAACGAGGCCCGCTACGCCAAGGAAGTCTCCAAGGACGGCAAACCTTATTTCAACCTCAAGGCCGCGAACCACCAGATCATCGGCAATAGCCAGCGCTATTCGTCCGAGGCGGCGCGCGATGCGGGCATTGCCAGCGTGCAGACCAACGGTCCGAGCACGACCATCAAAGACAAGACCGCCTGACGTTTTGCCCTGAAACAAAAAAGCCCGACAGGACAACCTGCCGGGCTTTTTGTTGGGCGCTGTCCCGTGCTGTAGGAGCGAGCTTGCTCGCGATAAGAACTCGAGGATCAGGCGGTGCAGCTACCGGCCTCATCGCGAGCAAGCTCGCTCCTACAGGGGGGAGGCAGGGCGTTTAGCGCACTGCGTTCAACATGGCCTGCAACTGATTGCGCCCGGCTTCATTCAGCGGGAACACCGGCAGGCGCGGGTCGCCGACCTGCAGTCCGGTCATGTTCAGCCCGGCCTTGATGGTGGTCGGCAGGCCGCCCTTGAGGATGAAGTCGAGCACCGGCAACTGGCGGTAGAACAGTTCGCGCGCGCGCTCCAGGTCGTTGTCCAGCACCGCCTGGTACAGGTCCAGGTTGAGCTGCGGGATCAGGTTCGCCGCGGCGGTGCACCAGCCCTTGGCGCCGGCGGCGAAGGCTTCCAGGGCCAGCGGGTTGCAACCGTTGTAGAACGGCACCTGGCCTTCGCCCAGCAGTTGCAGCTTGTGCATGCGCTGGATGTCGCCGGTGCTCTCCTTGACCATGGTCACGTTTTCCACCGTATGGAAGATCCGCAGGATCAGTTCCACCGACATGTCGGTGCCGCTGGTGGCCGGGTTGTTGTAGAGCATGATCGGCACGCCGACGCTGTCGCCGATGGCCTGGTAGTGGGCGAGGATCTCGGCTTCGCTGAGCTTCCAGTAGGACGTCGGCAGGACCATCACCGCATCGGCGCCCTTGGCCTCGGCAAAGCGCGCGCGGCGCACTGCCTTGGCGGTGGTCAGGTCGGAAACGCTGACGATGGTCGGCACGCGCCTGGCGATGTGGCGGATGCTGAACTCGGCGACCTGGTCCCATTCGGCGTCGCTCAGGTAAGCGCCTTCGCCGGTGCTGCCCAGGGGCGCGATGGCCTGCACGCCGCTGTCGATCAGGCGATCGATGGAACGGCCGAGGGGGTCCAGGTCCAGTTGCTCACCGTTGGCGGTGAACGGGGTGATGGTGTAGCCGATGATGCCGTGAATGTTGGCGTTCGACATGGCGACGCTCCTTTAGCGAATGAGGTGGGTTCAGTTCAGGCAATCGGCGTGTTGCTTGAGGTTCTGCCGAGCGTAGTAGTTGAAGGCGGCGGCGTGACGCTTGGGCTTGGAGATCCAGTCATGGGCCTCGCGGCCGAGCTCCGGCAGGATCGGCTTGATGGTGCCGGCGGCCATGGCCAGCAATTGCAGCTTGGCGGCGCGCTCGATCAACTGGGCGATCACGCAGGCTTCCTCGATGCTGGCGCCGGTGGACAGTTGGCCGTGGTGCGAGAGCAGGATGGCGCGCTTGTCGCCCAGGGCCGCGGAGATGATCTCGCCTTCTTCGTTACCCACCGGCACGCCCGGCCAGGCCTTGAGAAAGGCGCAGTCGTCATACAGCGGGCACAGGTCCATGTGGGAGATTTCCAGCGGCACTTCGATCATCGACAACGCGGCGACGTGGGTCGGGTGAGTGTGGATGATGCAGTTCACATCGGGGCGGGCGCGGTACACCCAGCTGTGGAAACGGTTGGCCGGATTGGGCATGCCGTGGCCTTCGAGCACCTCCAGGTCTTCGTTGACCAGCAGCAGGTTGCCCGCGGTGATCTCGTCGAAACCCAGACCCAGTTGCTGGGTGTAGTAAGTGCCCGGCTGCGGGCCACGGGCGGTGATCTGCCCGGCCAGGCCGGAGTCATGCCCGTTCTCGAACAGGATGCGGCAGGTCAGGGCCAGCTTTTGCCGGTCGGTCCACGTATTATCCGCCAGGGTGTTTTGCATCTGGGTCAGGGCTTGCCTGACCAGTTGCTCTTTGGGTAGTGCTAATGTCTTGGCCATATCGGTGTCCTTTGGTCGTTGCAATGGACGTCGGATTTGCCAGCCCCCGCTGCTCGCAAGGTCGTTGGGTGAAAGCAAATGACACTAAAGAGGCTATATGACACTTTGTGTCATTGGCAAGGACAAATCGTCGCCTCCTTGATGGGTTAACCGTTCTACATGTCTATCCGTTTGAAATTATTGAGAAAAAAACTTGGCGTGACGCTGGAGGCCCTGGCCGAGAAATCCGGCATGACCAAGAGCTACCTGTCGAAAGTCGAGCGCGGCCTGAACACACCCTCGATCGCCGCGGCGTTGAAACTGGCCAAGGCGTTGAACGTGAACGTCGAGGAGTTGTTCGCCGAAGACAAGGTCAGCCTGGACAGCTACAGCCTGGTGCGCAGCGACGAACGCCAGTCGCTGGCGGCCAACGACCAGGCGCCGGGTTACGCGGTGCTGGCGCATCAGGTCAGCGAGCGCAGCCTGTTGCCGTTCATCATCTACCCGCCCAGGGAATTCACCGACAAGAGCTTCAAGGAACACCTGGGGGAGGAGTTTCTGTTTGTCCACGAAGGGCAGGTGGAAGTGGATTTCATGAACGAGCGGGTGATCCTCAACCGGGGCGACGCGCTGCACTTCAACGCGCAGAAACCCCACCGCCTGCGCTCGGTGGGTGAGGTGCAGGCGCAGTTGCTGGTGGTGGTGCACAGCGGCGAGGAGTGATGTGCTTGTAGCCGCTGCCGCAGGCTGCGATCGACCCCGAAGGGGGCGCAAGGCCTTGAGATCGCTGAAGGCCTTCGGCCTTATCGCAGCCTGCGGCAGCGGCTACAGGTCAGAGTAGACATCACGGCCGCAGGCCGATCTTTCAGCGTTCGACCGGCACCGACAGCGCAGGATCGCCCAGCGCATGGCTCTTCGAATCGAAGAAGCGCAGCGTCACTTCCATCCCCGCGAACAGCTTGGCGTAGCGCCGCTTCTGGTTCTGGATGAAGGCCTTGCTGCGCGGCTGGATCGAGATCGCCAGGGTCCGCACTTTGGACTGGCGGATGGCGCTCACCAGGTGGCTGTCCTGGGAGCCGAGGTCGTGGCCGAAGATGCACAGCGCGTCGCTGTGATTCAGCAATTGCTGGTAGCAGAACGACAGGTAGTCGCTGCCGCGAATGGTCTTGAGCTTGTCCGCCACCGGGCCCTCGCTGACGAACAGCGGCACATCGTCGAGGGTCTTGAGGGTGTTGTTGATGGCGAAGTTGCCCAACAGCGTGCCTTCGGTGGAACCCAGCTTGCGCGCGGTGCCGTCCTGGTTGCGCACCAGGTGCAGGCCGCCGTGCAGGTACAGCACGCGGGTCCGTTCACTGGCGGTCTGGCTGATGTCGAAGCTCGGGTCGGCGCCCTGGAACAGGTCGTCGATGCCCTGGGCATCGTGCTGGATCGCCCAGTAGTTGAGCAGGTCGTAGTTGCTGGTGAACACCGTGCGGTAGCGGCGCAGTTCCTGGTTGATCTGCGACAGCGTCGCCGGCTGTATCAGGCGCCACGGAATGTGCACCGCGTGCACGGTATTGATCAGCGCTTCCTTGATTGCGTAGTAGCGATTACGCGGCGCCGCGGAGCTGACGGCCAGGGCCTTGTTGACCCGGCTGGTGGTCTTCAGCGCGCCCAGCACCTGTTCGAAACTGCGGGTCTGCAGGGCTTCGAACACGCTCAGCTCGGAGGGGCTCAGGGGCTTTTCTTCGACGGTGCGGGCGTTCTCGAACAGCGAATCGTAGGCGAAGTCTTCCCACACCGCGCGGCTGGCGCCGTTGCCGATCAGCAGGCCGGTGATCGGCGTGCTGGCGCACAAGGCGTTCCAGTCTTCAAGGTCGGCATCAAATTCCTGGAAATCCATCATCGCGGTTCGTCGTCTCAAGGCAGAAGGTGTACAGGGCGCCGACTTTATCACGACCGACCCTTGAGCCAGATCAACAACGCGCGTGACCGATGGGTCGATCCTGTGCGCATTTGCCGGATCGGCACGGCTGATCCAATCCCAGCCTGGAGGACGCGCCATGAGCAGCACTTTTTTCATTCCCGCCGTGAACATCATGGGTATCGACTGTCTCGACGAGGCCATGGTCGCGATTCGCAACTACGGTTTTCGCAAGGCGCTGATTGTCACCGACGCCGGCCTGGCCAAGGCCGGGGTGGCCGGGATGATTGCCGAGAAGCTGGCGATGCAGGACATCGATTCGGTGATCTTCGACGGCGCCAAGCCCAACCCGAGCATCGGCAACGTCGAGAAGGGCCTGGCGCAGTTGCAGCAGAGCGGCTGCGACTTCGTGGTTTCCCTTGGCGGCGGTTCGCCCCATGACTGCGCCAAGGGCATCGCCCTGTGCGCCACCAATGGTGGGCATATCAGCGACTACGAGGGCGTCGACCGTTCGGCCAAGCCGCAACTGCCGCTGATCGCGATCAACACCACCGCCGGCACCGCCAGCGAAATGACCCGTTTCTGCATCATCATCGACGAGCAGCGCCACGTGAAAATGGCCATCGTCGACCGTAATGTCACGCCGCTGCTGTCGGTCAACGACCCGGCGCTGATGGTCGCCATGCCCAAGGGCCTGACCGCCGCCACTGGCATGGACGCGCTGACCCACGCGATCGAAGCCTATGTGTCCACCGCGGCCAACCCGATCACCGATGCCTGCGCGCTGAAAGCCATGACCATGATCAGCCAGAACCTGCGCCAGGCGGTGCACGACGGCAGTGACCTGGTCGCCCGGGAAAACATGGCCTACGCCCAGTTCCTCGCCGGCATGGCCTTCAACAATGCGTCGCTGGGTTTCGTGCATGCCATGGCACACCAGCTGGGCGGTTTCTACGACTTGCCCCACGGCGTGTGCAACGCCGTGCTGCTGCCCCATGTGCAGAGCTTCAACGCCATGGTCTGCGCCGGACGCCTGACCGACGTGGCCCACGCCATGGGCGCGGACATTCGTGGCTTCAGCCCGGAGGAGGGCGCGCAGGCGGCCATCAGCGCCATTCGCAGCCTGGCCCGGGATGTCGAGATCCCCAGCGGCTTGCGTGACCTGGGCGCCAAGCTGACGGACATTCCGGTCCTGGCTGCCAACGCCCTGAAAGACGCCTGCGGCCTGACCAACCCCCGCAGCGCCGACCAGCGCCAGATCGAAGAGATCTTCCGCAGCGCGTTCTGATACCTACAGATGTTCTATCGCGCGCTCGGGCCCTTGCTGTCCTGGGCGCGCCGCCGCTGGCCCCAATGCACAAGCTATTAGCGGTCGTCTTGCCAACCGGCAGGCGGCAAGCGCCGGGTATGGAAAATCCGCAGCATCTGCAGGCGTCCCTGACGTACGCGGTAGGGGATCAGGTAAGGGCGATTGGGGACCAGGCGAAGTCGCCTGCCTTTGCTTCAGTCAGGGCTTTCTGGATCTCGTCGATTTGCCAGGCTTCGCGGGCCAGATATTCTCTCAGAGCATCCACAGCGAGGAATGACTTGCTGCGGCCTGTCGCCTTGGCCAAGTGAGCCAGGGAATTGGCAACATCATCGGGCAGGCGCAAGGACATGACGGACAGGGTGATCTCGATGTAGTGGTTTGTGATGCAGCACACTAGATCGCCACCCGTGGCTCGCCGTCAGAGCCATTCGTCCAGTGCGAGCGCTGCTTTGATTCAAGACGATTCAGGACCTTCCTCTTACAAGGACTTTGCATGCTGACCGGCCTCAACCACCTGACCCTCGCCGTGACCGACCTGAACCGTAGCCTGGGGTTTTACCGCGACTTGCTGGGCCTGCACCTGGACGCCAGTTGGGACAGCGGCGCCTATCTGTCGCTGCCGGGCCTGTGGTTGTGCCTGTCGCTGGACCCGTCGCGCCGCTCGGCCGAAGTGCCGGACTACACCCACTATGCCTTCGGCATCGAGGCCGGGCATTTCCTGGCGTTCGTCCAGCGCCTGCGGGCTGCTGGCGTACGGGAGTGGCGCGACAACCGCAGCGAAGGCGCCTCGTTCTATTTCCTCGACCCCGACGGCCACCAGCTGGAAGCCCATGTCGGCGATCTGGCCTCGCGTTTGCGCGCCTGTCGGCAGCAGCCCTATGCCGGGATGACGATCTTTACCGACGAATGACCGCTCGCCGCCGCTTCAAGACGGCTGGCTGTCGTTATGGCGACCATTGTGGGGTGGTGCGGGGGCGCGCAAGCCGGCAGAATCCTGCGATCAAAACCGCGCCACCTTCGGCGCTTCGGAGTGTGGCATGACTTCTTCGCTGTTACTGGCCGTTCTCGCCTCGGGCTTTATCTACGGCATTACTCCCGGGCCGGGCGTGCTGGCGGTCTTCGGTATCGGCGCGGCGCGCGGGCGGCGGGCCGGGGCCGGCTTTCTCTGCGGGCATCTGCTGGGCGACGTGATCTGGTGCAGCACCGCGCTGATCGCCATCGTCGGCGCGAAGGAGATCGGCAGCAGCGCCTTCGATGTGCTCGGCGTGCTCAGCGGCCTTTATCTGTTCTGGCTCGGCCTGCGGGCGATCCGCAGCCAGCGTAGCAACGGGCAGGAACCCCAGGGCCCGGCGCGCCAGCCGTTCTGGCACGGTATCCTGTTCGGCCTGACCAACCCCAAGGCGTACCCGGTGGCCGTGGCGACTTTCACCGCGCTGCTGTCCAGTCGTGCCGAGCTGCTCAACTGGTCGATGCTGCCCTGGCTGATCTTCCTCAGTTTCCTCGGCGGCATCGGCGCATACGCTATTCTGATTGGCATCGTCGGTGCGCGGCGGGTGCGGACCCTGTATCAGCGCCACGAACTGGCGATCACCCGGCTTTGCGGCGTGATGTTCATCGGGTTTGCCATCAACGCCTTGCTGCATGCCGTTCCGGGATTGCTGGCGAACAAGGCATAAAGGCTGTCCGCAAGGTTGCGACAGCCACGGACCAGCAGCGGCCCTGCGCCGCTGCCAGAACCAGGGATTGATACTCGGCGCTTTATCTTCACAGGCAGTGTCGTTCCCTGATGGCAACCAACAACTCCGCGCCCCTGGCCAGTTTCATCGACCTTCTGCTGGACGCCGTCTGTGCGGTGGATGTGGAAGGCCGTTTCGTCTTTGTCAGCGCCGCCTGCGAGCGGATTTTCGGTTATACGCCGGACGAACTGGTCGGCCGGCGCATGATCGAGCTGGTGCACCCCGCGGACCGCCTGCGCACGCTGCAGGCCGCCGAGCGGATCATGGCTGGCGAACCCATGCCCAACTTCGAGAACCGTTACCTGCGCAAGGACGGGCAGGTCGCGCATATCCTCTGGTCGGCGCGCTGGTCCGAGGTCGACCAGCTGCGCATCGCCGTGGCCCGCGACATCACCGAGCGCAAGCAGGCCGAGTCGCGGCAGGCGGCGCTGTATGCGATTTCCGAAGCGGCCCATGCCACCGAGGACCTGCTGGCGTTGTTCCGGCGCGTGCACCGGATCATCGGTGAATGGCTGCCGGCGCTGAATTTCTCCGTCGCGCTGTACGACGAGCAATGCCAGGCGCTGAGCTTTCCCTATCACGTCGACGACCGCGAGCGTTGTCCGGAGCAGCCGGGCACGCTGACCGGCAGCCTGTGCGCCGAGGTGATCCGCAGTGGCCAGCCGTTGCTGCTGACTCCCGGCAATTATGGGCCGCTGTCACCGCTGTCGGATGCCGCCGCCCCGTACTCACCCTGCTGGCTCGGTGTGCCACTCAATTCGCAGAAAGGCACCATCGGCGCGCTGATCGTCAAGAGCGCGCCGGGCGACGAGCGATACACCGAGCAGGACAAGGAGCTGCTGCAATACGTCTGCGCCCAGCTCGCCACCGCCATCGAGCGCAAGCAGCTGCATGCGCGCCTGCAGTACATGGCCCAGTACGACCAGCTGACCCAGTTGCCCAACCGCGAATTGCTCCGCGAGCGCCTGCGCAGTGCCCTGGCCCGTGCTCGTCGCGAGTCCGGGCGCATGGCCTTGCTCTACGTCGACCTGGACCGGTTCAAGCAGGTCAACGACACACTTGGCCACGCCGTCGGCGACATGCTGTTGCAGGCGGTGGCCAACCGGCTCAAGGCCTGCGTGCGCGAGAGCGACACCGTGGCGCGGATCGGTGGCGATGAATTCGTGGTGCTGCTCGGCTGTATCCAGCATGCGGAAGATGCCGGCATCGTCGCCGGAAAGATTCGCCGGGCGCTCGACGAGCCGCTGCGCCTGGATGGCCATCAGTTGAGCATTCTGCCGAGCATCGGCATCGGCCTGTTCCCCGAACACGGCCATGACGAAAAGCAGCTGTTCAAGCACGCCGACGAGGCGATGTACGCGGCCAAGCGCGCCCAGCGGAGCCCGTCCCGGGCCTGAAAGAAACGGCCGATCAGGGCGTTTTTTTGCCAACCGTTCGTCGTGGCCGATGCAACTTTTTCAAACCTTCGGTGGCCTGAAAACTCTCACTCTGTGCAGGCGCCGTGCGCCGTCAACTGATCAAAGGAGGCCGATACCATGAGCTTCATGGCCACCCATCTGTCCCGCACCTGCCTCGCGCTGCTGCTCGGCCTGAGCGCCAGCGCGGCGTTCGCCCAGTCCCCCGCGGAGTTTATCGATGAGGCTTCGGCCAAGGGCATGGCAGACATCGAGGCCAGTCGCCTGGCCCACCAGAAGACCTCTTCCAAGGCGGTCAAGGACTACACCATCGTGGTCATCAACGATCGCACCACCGCCAACCAGCACCTGGCGAAAATCGCCAGGAAACTCGACCTGCCCGTGGTACCCCGGGAAGAAGTGATCAGCAACGCCAAGGCGCTGATCCCCGAGGTTCCGGAAGGCGAAGCCTTCGATGCCGCCTATGCCGAGAGCCAGGTCAAGGCCACCGAAGAAGCCATCGAGCAGATCCAGCAACAGGCCGAAATCACCGAGGTCCCCGAACTCAAGGCCTTCGCCGAAGAGACCCTGCCGAAACTGCAAAACCACCTGCAAATGGCCAAGGCCCTCAAGGCTGGCCGGCCCCTGGATCAGTTGGACGGCTGAGTACCGTCCCACCACCGATGCGCCTTCGGGCATGACCTGAAGGCGCACCGCGTCTGGTGCTGCTGTCTCCCCCAGGCATTTTTCAATATCGATTCAACTCGGCTTCTGCTGTTGCTCGGGCAGATCGCTGATTTCACGTTGGAACGCCGCTTGTGCCCGGGCGCAGGTGAGGATGCGGTAGCGCGTGCTGCGTGAGACGGTTCGGTCACGAAAGCGCTGGTACACCGGCTGGAAGACGGTGCGATCCAGGTTGGGGTGCTCCGCGTTCAGGTACGCCTCGCAAAGCCGGTCGTAATCCTGCTGCGCGATGAAGCGCCGGAACCAGAAGCGGTAGAAGTAGCCCAGCAGGAAACCCAGGCTGAAGTCGCGGTCGAGTACTGAGTGGGCGCAGCACTCGAAGTCGATCAGGCGCAGGCGGCCATCGGCGGCGACCAGAATGTTTTTCGGGTGGGGGTCCATGTGCACGAAGTCGTCGTCGAGCATCTGGCCGAACAGCCGGAAGATAGCCGACAACAGGGTTTCAGCCTGCTCGGGATGGGCCAGCAGGCGGTCGTCGACGCTGCAATGATCCGCCCAGAAACCCACCAGCAAGTACTCTTCGCGCAGGAACGGAAAACGCCCCTTGTAGCCAAACGCCGAGACCTGGGGCGAGAGGGCGGATTTGCCCGATACCACCGACAGGTTGATGAATTCATTGGTCAGGTCGTGCAGGCCGAAGCTGCGCTTGAGCCCGAGGAAGTTCTGCAGCTGCTTTTTCCAGTGAGTCAGGCGGTTGCGCTTGAGCACCCATTGGCGTTCGCCTTCGAGCAGGAACACGCCCCGGGTGTCTTCCGGAATATCCAGCGTGGGATATTGCTCGGGCTTGGCCAGAAAACGCCGTATCAGCGGGTCCAGTTCGTGCCGATGGGCTGGATCGAAATGGAAGGTCACGCCATCGATCTGCTGTCGATGCAGCGTTCGGGTGAAGCTCCTGAGGTGAAGCATGTAGGGTTCCTGGCCTGGAATTGCGAACGAGGGGGCGCTGTGAGCCTGCGCTGAAACGCGAGCCGAAAGGGCGCGCATCATAATTCATCGCAGGTCCTGGCGTTCACGAAAATCATCCGGGTTCTGCGGCCTTGTGTGCCCTGGCGATGGGAACAACCATGCAACGATTTGCCCGGGCGCAGACTGTTTTGTCCGAGGCGGTTCGCCGGGCAGCAGGTGCGAGGTGTGTTCCAGGCGCACCTTGTGGGGGCATCTGCCGTGGGGTGAGGTGGAAGATGCGTTTTGCAGTAGCGCTCCAGCTGGGCAAATGATGCAGAGACAGCGGGCGATAAGGTGCTGACGACGTTGGAGACGCTGAGGGCTATTACATCGCATGTGCGGTGGTTCGCTCCGTGGTCGGTGCCAAGCGCATCGTCCAAAGGGACACTCAGCGTCACCTCGATCTTCCGTTTGAAATACCCAGTACCTGGCACTGAGTCGGACCGCCTCAGGTATTGACCTGCCAGCGAGCCTGGCGACTGCCGCGCCAGTTGAAGCTGCTCAGTGCCAGCAAGAGTAAGAGTATCGAGTAGATGGCGTAGGTCCCGAGCCTGTCGTAGGCCCAGCCCGCCAACAGAATGCCCACGAGCCCGGCAAAGCGGCTGATGAAGTCTATCGAGCCATACCAGCTACCAATGATTTCCTTGGGCACGGTGAGTTGGATGGCGCTGGCCGTGGTACGGAAATACAGCGTGGTACCGAACTGGAATACGAACATGCCGGTGCCCGCGAGCCAGATGTTGCCGCGCAGGCATAACGTGATGCAGACCCCCGAGATCATGATCAGGTGGGACAGCAATATCGTGCCCGGCACCCGGGAGGTCTGGCCACTGGCGCGCAAGGCGAGTCCGCCGGCTATGGCACCTGCCGCTCCAACGGAGAACAGGTAGCCGGTCTGCACTTCGGAAAACCCATGAAAGCCCCGAAGCAGGGGGACCCACAGGAGCGCCAGCACGCTGACCACCAGCAGGCAGGTGGCATAAGAGGCGAGGAAATAGCGCCAACGTGGAGCGCGCAATAGATCGATGGTGGCTCTTGACGCGCCGGTGACACTTTCCTGGAAGCGTTGGGCAAACGAGGTGCTGGCAATATCGAGGGGCGAGGTTTGCCCATTCAAGGCGCTCAGGCTGATCGTCAAGGCGAGCGCGGCCAGCATGAAGGCAATGGAGGCCAGCAGTGAGATCGACAAGCCGACGTTGAAAATGACCAGGGCCCCGATGACCGGCCCCAGGGTCCTGGCGATGCCATTGAAGGTGGCGAGCAGGCCGTTGATTCTGGGGATGTCGCCAGCAGTGAAAAGGAACGGGATCAAGGCAAACAGGATCAGCCGTGAATACTGATGAATCAGGTCGACGAAGAAGGCAAAAAACCACACCCATTCCACGGAGCGGTCGTAGACCCGAAGGACAAAAATGGCCAGGGCAAACACCGCGATGTTTACCAGTTGCGTGGCAATGAACAGTTTCCATTTGTTGAAACGATCGATAAAACCCGCGCCTAGCAAGGTCACCAGTATTTCAGCGCTATAGCCGATGGCGTAGGTGGTGGTAACGGCCAGCGTCGTTCCGCTGATGGAGTAGGCGAGGTTGGCGAATACCAGGTCGTAGATGGCTTCGGAAAGTATGAGTAATACCCCCAAGGCCACAAAGGACCAGACTGACCGCGCCGTTGAACTGAAGGAGGTGGGCACAGAAATTTAATCCGTTAAATTTTCTATCACGGGGCCAGGGCGTCGATGTGGGCGGGTAGGCGCGGCTGGGCTGTTCAACGTTTACGGGGTGTTTTTCCCGTCGCCATCTTATGCCGTGCGGGGGCATGAAAAATAGCGGAGTCATGAGGCCGATATGGAACATTAGGTTATGAACCAGGGGCTTCTGGCTCTAACGGGATGCTCTTTTATCAAGTGTCTGGCCCCAGGAAAAAAGGTCCCGGGTCAGTGCGCGGCGTTCTGCCGGAACTGCCGTGGGCTGACGCCGGTCAGCGCCTTGAACTGGCGGCTGAAGGCGCTGTGGTCGGTGTAGCCGCATTGCAGGGCGACGTCGGTGATCGGCAGTTCGCCGAGCAGCAGGCGCGAGGCGTGTTCCAGGCGCACCTTGTGGATCATCTGCCGTGGGGTGAGGTGGAAGATGCGTTTGCAGTAGCGCTCCAGCTGGGCGATGGACAGGTCGGCGATATGGGTCAGGTCGTCGAGGCGGATCGCTTCGTTGTAGTGCTCGCGGATATGCCGGTCCACCGCGGCCAGGCGTTCGTAGGCCGGGTGCGCGTCGCGGGCGGCCTGCAGGTCGAGGGAGATGCCGGCCATGCCGATGATCTGCCCGTCGCGTCCGTGCAGCGGCAGCTTGTGGGTCAGGCACCAGCCGGGTTCGCGGCTGCCGTACAGGTGCAGTTCCAGCTGGCCCTTGATGGTGACGCCCTGGCGCAGCACGCGCTGGTCCTGCTCGGTATAGACCGGGCCGAGCACGGCGGGAAACACCTCGGCCGAGGTCTTGCCCAGCAGCGGCGCGACGTTCTTGAAGCCGCAGCGCTGGGCCAGGGTCAGGTTGGCGGTGAGGTAGCGGGCCTGCAGGTCCTTGATGAAAAACACCGCGTTGGGCAGGGTGTCGAGCAGCGGGATCACCAGGGCCATGCTGCCCAGCAGGCCGTGAATATCCTCGGGCGCCTGGCTGGCGATGGCTTCGGGCAGACGGTGCAGCTGAGCGGTATCGATCATCAAGGGCTGCTCTTGTTGTGGGACGGGGCGCGCCCCGCGACTTTGGGTCTACTGGCTCATCCTTGAATTGCGCGGCGCCGTTGGCGGGCGGCCCACGGCAACGGTCTGCGCCTCACTTCACGCCGGGCGTCGACGATTCCATCAGCAGCGTCTCGATCCGCGCCGGCACCAGGGGCGCTCGTGGCGTCGGCGCGGCCCAGCCGAACAGGGCCTGTGCCGCCGTGGCGCAGACTCGCCCCTGGCAGGCGCCCATGCCGCAGCGACTGTGCAGTTTGGCCTCGCTCCAGCTCGCTTCGCCAGCCACGGCGGCGTAGGGCACATCCTCGCAGCGGCACAGCAGCGTATCAGCTCGCGCCAGGCTCAGAAGCGCCGGTTGCAGGGCGAAGGTTTCACTCACTCGCTCGGCGAACGCCTGCCAATGGGCCCGACGCTGGATCAGCGCGGTGGCCTCCCGGGTCTGCCCGCTGGCGGCCAGCCCGGCGATCTCGCCTTCGACCCTCGCCAGTTCGCTGCCGCCGACCCCGGTGCATTCGCCGGCCGCGTAGACCTGGGCGAGGCTGGTGCCCTGGTAGCGATCCACCGCGATGGCGTTGGCCTGCAGCTGGCAGCCGAGGTGGCTGGCCAGAGTGGTATTGGGCACCAGCCCGAAACCGCAGGCGAGACGTTCGCAGGGTATTTCCCGAACCTGCTCGCCCTGCTGGATACGCACCGCTTGCAGGCGATCTTCGCCCAGGGCCTCGAGCACATGGGCATTCCAGCGATAGGCCGCAGTGGCCAGCCCGGCGGCCTGGCCGAGCTTGGCCGGCCAGCGCCAGAGCCCGGCGGCGAATGTCGCCAGGGCGGCCAGCGGGGCCTGCTCCAGGACCGCCTGCACCCGGGCGCCGGCCTGGCGAGCCGTGGCGGCGCTGGCCAGCAGCAACGGCCCGCTGCCGGCGATGACCACGCGCTCGCCGGCCAGCGTCAGGCCGTTTTTCAGCAGGGCTTGCAAGGCTCCCGCGCCCGTCACTCCGGGCAAGGTCCAGCCGGGGAAGGGCAGCAGCAGTTCGCGGGCGCCGCAGCACAAGATCAGGCTCTGATAGCGGACCAGCAAAGCCTGCTCGGCATTTTCCAGCAGCAGGGCATTGGCGCCAGCGCCGGCCACCACCCGGGTGCCCGGCAGGTAACGCAACCGAGGATGCTCCAGCACCTGCAAGGCGTCGCGGGCGATGCCGGCGAGCGTGACGCCGGGCCCGTTGCGCCAGATCTGGCCGCCGGGGCGCGGGTTGTCGTCGAGCAGGACGATCGAGAGATCGCTGCGGCTCGCCGCCCGGGCCGCCGCGAGGCCGGCCGGGCCACTGCCGACGATAAGGATGTCGCAGCTCAGGCGCTGTTGACTCATGGCGTGCGCTCCACGTGCATGCCTTCGCGGCACAGGGTCTGGCAGGCCAGTTGGCGCCGGCCGTCGATGGTCATGCGGCATTCCTGGCAGATGCCCATGCCGCAGAAGGGCGCCCGGGGCTGGCCGGTGCAGGAGGTTCGGGTACGTGGGTCGCCGCTGGCGGCGACGGCGGCAGCGACGCTCAGGCCATCGCCCACGGTCAGCGCCTGACGGTCCAGGTAAATGATCATGGGGCAGTTCCAGTCAGGGAGGCGGTCAGCTCGGCGAAGCGTGCGGGGCGATAGGCCTGGGCGTCGATATCCGGCCGTTCGCCGAGCAGCAGTTGGGTCAGCAGCCGGCCGCTGCCGGGGGCGGTGGTGACGCCCAGGCCTTCATGCCCGACCGCCAGCCACAGGCCTGTGTGGCGTGGGTGTTGGCCAAGGATCGGCAGGCCGTCCGGGGTGGCGGCGCGAAAGCCGGTCCAGGCGCGGATGCCGTTCAATTGCGCGAGCCCCGGCAGATAGGCCACGGCCCGTTGCAGCATTGGGGTCAGTACTTCGGGCTCGATGGCCGGGTCGAGGCTGTCGAACTGCCGGGACGAGCCGATCAGCAGTTGCCCGGTCGGCCGTGGCTGCACATTGAACGCCACCGAAGTGCCGTTGCTGGCGTGGGCGCTGGCGGCGTAGCCCAGCTCCACCAGTTGGTGGGACACCTGCCGGGGGTAACGGTCGGTGATCAGCAAATGGCCTTTCTTCGGCCGCAACGGCAACTCCGGCAGCAGGTTCTTCGCCGCCAAACCGTTGGCCAGCACCACGTACTCGGCACGCAGCACGTGGCCGTCATCCAGCTCCACGCGGTGGTCGGCGATGGCGCTGACCGTGGCCCGCTCGCAGCTGATCCCTGGCGTGTTGTGCAACAGCCAGTGGGCGGTGGCCGGGGAGTAGAGAATGCCGTCGCCGGGGATCTTCAGGGCGCCGCCAAGCCCTTTGCGCAACAGGGGTTCGAGTGCAGCCAGGGTCGCGCTGTCGAGCAATTCGCCCGCCACGCCGTGCTGGGCCAGGTTGATTTGCTTGGCCCGGGCCAGGTCCATTTCCGCAGCGTCCGCGGCCAGCCACAGGGTGCCGCAATTGCGGTAGGCGCAGGTGGCTGGCAGCTGCGCGCGCAGCTGGTTCCACAGGCCGATGGAGTAGTGACTCAGGGCCAGTTCGGCACGGTTGTCGTCCATCGCCACCAGGTGGCCCATGCCCGCGCCGGTGGCGCCACCGCTGGCGTTGTCGAGCACCCGTACCCGCAGGCCGCGGCGGGCCATTTCATGGGCGCAGGCGGCCCCGACTATGCCGCCGCCAATCACCAGGACATCGGCTTCGGCCGGCTGGCTCACGAGACGATGCCCCAGCCGAAAGGATCGCTGTCTTCGATCAGCAAGGTGGCTTCGGCGCTGATGTGAGCGGTGCCGCGAAGGGTCGGGATGACCTGCTCGCCTGCCTGCTCGTAGCTGGCGCTGAACTGGCTGCCGATCACGCTGGCCTGGCGCCAGGTCGCCCCGGGCGCGAGTTTGCCGTCGGCGGCCAGGCAGGCCAGCTTGGCGCTGGTGCCGGTGCCGCAGGGGGAGCGGTCGTAGGCCTTGCCGGGGCACAGCACGAAGTTGCGGCTGTCGGCCTGCGGGTCGTCGGCGAACAGCTCGATATGGTCGATCACACCATCGTCGGCGCCGCTGATGCCGGCGGCCTCCAGGGCTTCGCGCACGGCCCAGGTGTAGTGGGTCAGGGCTTCGACGTTATCCAGGGCTATGCGCTGGCCATGCTCGCTGATCAGGAAGAACCAGTTGCCGCCCCAGGCGATATCGCCACGGACTTTGCCGTGGCCGGGCAGTTGCAGTTCGACGCCACTGCGGTATCGGTAGGCCGGCACGTTGCGCACGCTGACCGAGAGGTCGTCGTGCAGGGTGGCGCTGACGGTGCCCACCGGGGTTTCGATGCGGTGCACGCCGGGTGCGATGCGCCCCAGGTGATACAGCGAACGCACCAGGCCGATGGTGCCGTGGCCGCACATGCCCAGGTAACCGCTGTTGTTGAAGAAGATCACCCCGGCACAGGCATCCGCCGCCTGGGGTTCGCACAGCAGGGCCCCTACCAGCACATCGCTGCCCCGCGGTTCCAGCACGCAGGCCGTGCGCCAACGATCGTGGCGTTCTTGCAGAACGGCCAGCCGTTCGGCCATCGAACCGTTGCCCAGGTCGGGAAAGCCGTCGACAACCAGGCGAGTCGGCTCGCCCCCCGTATGTGAATCGATGACGGTTATTTTTTTCATGGCAGCACCTGACGGAAAAGGCCTACAGAGTGGCTCGGGAAAGGGCCGCATCGCTTGTGGGTTTTCTCTGCGGCGGATGACGAAATCGGCACAGTGATGAAGCTCGCCCATCCTGTAGCCGCTGCCGAGGTACGAGGCTGCGATCGGCTGCGCAGCAGACGCAAAGCCTGCATCCCGGATATTTCTGTTGCACCGCGTTGTCTGGCTTGGCGGCCGCTATGCGACCGATCGCAGCCTGCGGCAGCGGCTACAAGGACGCGCTGGGGCGGGGATTTGTGCGGCGGTTCGGTGGGGAAATACTGGGGAAAGTTCTGTACGTGAACGGGCAAATGTGCCGATTTCGTCTTGCTTGAGCGGGAAAAACCTCAAGCTGCGGGGCGGTGAAAGGCGGAATCTGTTTTTCGTTTCCAACGCCTGTCGGCCCCGACCGACTCAACCAACAAGGACAAGACCATGAGCCGTAAAGCCATCCATTGGAGCGGTGTGTTCCCTGCCGTCAGCACCCAGTTCAAACCCGACTTTTCCCTGGACCTGGACGCCACCCACAGCGTCATGCGCAACCTGGTGGCCGACGGTGTGTCGGGCCTGGTGGTGTGCGGCACCGTGGGCGAAAACACCTCGCTGAGCACCGCGGAAAAACTCTCGGTGATCGAGGTCGCCAAGGACGCCGCCGGCGGCCGCGTGCCGGTGATCGCCGGGATCGCCGAGTTCACCACCGAGTTCGCCCGCAACACCGTGCGCGAAGCGGCCAAGGTCGGGGTCGACGGGGTGATGGTCATGCCGGCCCTGGTGTATTCGGCCAAGTCCCATGAAACCGCCGCGCACTTTCGCGCCATTGCCACCGGCACCGACCTGCCGGTGATGGTCTACAACAACCCGCCGATCTACAAAAACGACGTCACCCCGGACGTGCTGATCGCCCTGCAGGACTGCGAAAACATCGTCTGCTTCAAGGACTCCTCCGGCGACACCCGGCGCTTCATCGATCTGCGCAATGCCGTGGGCGACCGCTTCGTGCTGTTCGCCGGCCTGGATGACGTGGTAGTGGAAAGCATCGCCGTCGGCGCCGAAGGCTGGGTCTCCGGGATGTCCAACGCCTTCCCGAAAGAGGGCGAAACCCTGTTCCGCCTGGCCAAGGAAAAACGCTTCGAAGAGGCCCTGGCGCTGTACCGCTGGTTCATGCCGCTGTTACACCTGGACGCGCGTCCGGACCTGGTGCAGTGCATCAAGCTCTGCGAGGAACTGGTCGGTCGCGGCTCCTCGATCACCCGCCCACCGCGCCTGGCCCTGCAGGGCGAGACCCTGGCCGAGGTCAAGGCGATAGTCGCCAAGGCCCTGGCCGAGCGTCCGCAGTTGCCGGACGTCGGCCTGTAAGCCCGCCGACAGGCCACCCCGCGTAGTGGCTCGCGGGGGCGGCCTGGTCCACGAGAAGAACCATCAGGCACTCGCGCAGTGCCGTGTTTCACCACGTCGGCAGCCTGCTCGCAGGAGGCCGGCGCGACATTCGATCTGCCTACTCCAATAACTCAATAAGAAGGCGCGCCTATGTCAGGCCAAGGCAAATTCAAGAAACAGCTCTCTCTGGTTGACCTCACCTTCATCGGCCTGGGGGCGATCTTCGGTTCCGGCTGGTTGTTCGCCGCCAGCCATGTCTCGGCCATCGCCGGGCCGGCGGGAATCTTCTCCTGGCTGCTCGGCGGTTTCGCCGTTCTGCTGCTGGGCATCGTCTATTGCGAACTGGGCGCGGCCCTGCCGCGAGCGGGCGGGGTGGTGCGTTATCCGGTGTTCTCCCATGGGCCGCTGCTGGGCTACCTGATGGGCTTCATCACCTTGATCGCGTTTTCCAGCCTGGTGGCCATTGAAGTGGTGGCGGCGCGGCAATACGCAGCGGCCTGGTTTCCGGGGCTGACCCATGCCGGCAACAGCAACCCGACCCTGCTCGGCTGGCTGGTGCAGTTCGCCCTGTTGTGCCTGTTCTTCTGGCTCAACTACTCCAGCGTCAAGACCTTCGCCAAGTCCAACAACCTCATCAGCCTGTTCAAGTTCGTGGTGCCGCTGCTGGTCATCGGCGTGCTGTTCACCTTCTTCAAAGCGGAGAATTTCCACGTCCAGGGCTTTGCTCCCTTCGGGCTGTCCGGCATCGAAATGGCGGTCTCCGCCGGCGGCATCATCTTCGCCTACCTGGGCCTGACGCCGATCATTTCGGTGGCCAGCGAAGTGCGCAATCCACAGCGCACCATTCCCATCGCGCTAATCCTTTCGGTCCTGCTCTCGACCCTGATCTACGGCCTGCTGCAACTGGCGTTCCTCGGCAGCATTCCCACCGACATGCTGGCCAACGGCTGGAGCAGCATCAGCAAGCAATTCTCCCTGCCGTACCGCGACATCGCCCTGACCCTGGGCGTCGGCTGGCTGGCCTACCTGGTGGTGGCCGACGCGGTGATTTCCCCCAGCGGCTGCGGCAACATCTACATGAACGCCACGCCACGGGTGGTGTACGGCTGGGCGAAGACCGGGACCTTCTTCAAGGTCTTCACCCGCATCGACGAGCAGTCCGGCATCCCGCGCCCGGCGCTGTGGCTGACCTTTGGCCTGTCGGTGTTCTGGACCTTGCCGTTCCCGTCCTGGGAAGCGCTGATCAATGTGGTGTCGGCGGCCCTGGTGCTGAGTTACGCGATCGCCCCGATCAGCGTGGCGGCGCTGCGCAAGAGTGCGCCGGACCTGCCGCGGCCGTTCCGGGTCAGTGGCTTCGGCCTGTTGGGGCCGGTGTCCTTCGTCATCGCCGCGCTGATCGTCTACTGGTCCGGCTGGAGCACGGTGTCCTGGCTGCTGGGCCTGCAGATCCTGATGTTCGTCATCTACCTGGGCTGCAGGCGCCTGGTGCCCACCGACCACCTGAGCCTGACCGAACAGGTGCGCTCGTCCCTGTGGCTGATCGCCTTTTACGCCCTGACCATGGTCATTTCCTACCTGGGCAGCTTCGGCGGGATCGGCGTGCTCACTCACCCCTACGACACCCTGGTCGTCACCCTCATGGCCCTGTGCATTTACTACTGGGGCGCCAACACCGGGGTGCCAGGCAGCAAGCTGCTGCTGGAAGGGGCAGACGAATGAGCACGGCCCAGGCATCCATTCAGCTCACGCCATTTATTCAGAGAGGTAACCCATGCCTGTAACAGGACAACTGCTGATCGGCCAATCCCGCGTGCGGGGCGGCCACGGCGAAGTGCATGCGCTGGCTGCCGCCACCGGCGAGACCCTGGCGCCGGGTTTTGGCGGCGCCGGCCCGAACGACCTGGAGCGCGCCTGTGCCCTGGCCGAGGCGGCATTCGACCGCTACCGGGAAACCAGCCTGGAACAACGGGCGGCGTTCCTGGAGAGCATCGCCGGCAACATCCTCGCCCTCGGTGATGAGCTGATCGAGCGCTGCATGAGCGAGACCGGCCTGCCCCGTGCCCGCCTGGAAGGCGAGCGCGGGCGCACCGTAGGCCAGCTGCGTTTGTTCGCGGCGGTGGTACGCGACGGCGCCTTTCTGGAGGCACGCATCGACCCGGCCCAGCCGGAGCGCCAACCCTTGCCCAAGGTGGATCTGCGCCTGCGCCAGATCGCCATCGGGCCGGTGGCGGTGTTCGGCGCCTCGAACTTTCCCCTGGCGTTTTCCGTGGCTGGCGGCGACACCGCCTCGGCACTGGCCGCCGGTTGCCCGGTGGTGGTCAAGGCGCATTCGGCGCACCCCGGCACTTCGGAACTGGTAGGCCAGGCGATCCAGCAGGCGGTGCACAGCCACGGGTTGCCGGAAGGGGTGTTCTCGCTGCTGTTCGATTCCGGCCGCGGCATCGGCCAGGGGCTGGTGGCGGACAGGCGGATCAAGGCCGTGGGCTTTACCGGTTCGCGCAGCGGCGGCGTGGCGCTGATGAAGATCGCCGCGGCCCGCGAGGAACCGATTCCGGTCTATGCCGAGATGAGTTCGATCAACCCGGTACTGCTGCTGGCCAATGCGTTGGCCGAGCGCGGCGAAGCCATCGCCCAGGCCTTTGTCGGTTCCCTGACCCTGGGCGCCGGGCAGTTCTGCACCAACCCGGGTTTGCTCCTGGCGGTCGACAGCCCGGCGTTGCGCGCATTCGAAGCCGCGGCGGCCGCGGCGCTCAAGCTGGCGCCCGCGCAGACCATGCTGACGCCAGGCATCCACGCCAGCTACTGCCAGGGCGTCGAGCGGCTGCTGCGGCATGCCGAGGTGGAGTCCTTGGGGCAGGGCGCCGATGGCCAGCGCTATCAGGCCCGTGCCGCGCTGTTCGCCACATCGGCCGAGGCCTTTATGGCCCGCGCTGCACTGCGCGAGGAGGTCTTCGGCTCGGCCTCGTTGATCGTGCGCTGTGCCGATGCGGCCCAGATGAGAGCGCTGTTGGCGAGCCTGGAAGGTCAGCTGACCATCGCCCTGCACCTGAGTGACGACGACCATCTGCAAGCCCGGGAACTGCTGCCGTTGCTGGAGCGCAAGGCTGGCCGCCTGCTGGTCAACGGTTTTGGCACCGGGGTCGAAGTCGGCCATGCCATGGTCCATGGCGGGCCGTTCCCCGCCACCTCGGATACGCGCACCACTTCGGTGGGCAGCCTGGCGATCCAGCGTTTCCTGCGCCCGGTGTCGTACCAGGACTTGCCGCCAGCACTGCTGCCGCAGGCTTTGCGCAACGACAACCCCTGGCAGGTTCCACAGCGTCTCAACGGCGAGCGCCCGTTGTAGCCGCTGCCGCTGGCTGCGATCAGGCCGCAGGCCTGCGGCGTTCTCACCCTCAACCCCATAGGGCCGGGTTTCCCGGCCCCCACGGTTTTTATCGGAGCACAAGCCCCATGTCCGATCTCGTCACTCTTTCCCTCGCCGAAGTCCATGACCTGTCCCTCAAGGTGCTGACCCGCCACGGCCTGTCCAATGCCCATGCCCGGGCCATTGCCGAGGTCATCACCCAGGGACAGCGCGACGAGTGCCATTCCCACGGCGTGTACCGCCTGCTGGGTTGTGTGCGCTCCGTGCGCGAGGGCAAGGTCGACCCGCTGGCCGAGCCGAGCCTGCGGCCTATTTCCGCGGGCGTGCTGGAGGTGGATGCGCACTACGGTTATTCCCTGCTGGCGTTCCAGACCGGCTTGCCATTGCTGGCGGAAAAGGCCCGCAGCCAGGGGCTGGCGGCCATGGCGATCAAGCGGTGCTTCCACTTCTCCGCTCTGTGGCCGGAGGTCGAGGCCATCGCCGCCGAGGGGCTGGTGGGCATCGCCATGAACCCCAGCCACAGCTGGGTGGCGCCGGCCGGCGGCAGCAAACCGGTGTTTGGCACCAACCCCCTGGCGTTCGCCTGGCCACGGCCGGCGGGCCAGCCGTTCGTGTTCGACTTCGCCACCAGCGCCATCGCCCGCGGCGATATCGAACTGCACGCGCGCCAAGGCAAGGCCATCCCCGAACACTGGGCCATCGACGCCCAGGGCCAACCGACCACAGATGCCAGGGCGGCCCTGCAAGGCGCCATGCAAACCTTCGGCGGGCACAAGGGGTCAGCCCTGGCGGCGATGATCGAACTGCTGGCCGGCGCCCTGATCGGCGACCTCACCAGCGCCGAGTCCATGGCCTTCGACGCTGGCGTCGGCGCCGCGCCCTGCCATGGCGAACTGATCCTGGCGTTCGATCCGCAGGTGTTTCTGGGGCAGGACTACGAGAAGGGTCTGGAACGCGCCGAAGGACTGTTCGCAGCCATCACGGGGCAGGGCGCGCGGCTGCCGTCGCAGCGGCGTTTCGAAGCTCGAAAGCGCAGTCTTGAGCACGGAGTGCAGATTCCTCGTTCCCTCTGGCAAGATATTCACTCTTTGCTGACTGATCCCCTTTAGACATTTGGCGCGGGACGGCTGGGTCTTGATCAGGCAAGGAGTCTGTCCGTATGTTCGGGGAGTGTTGAGTAGATATCATCAATCACCGATGTGCCCATTTTTTATTCTGGTTCTAGATGAGAACAGGGAGTTTGGAGAGGGAAATGCTAGATCGGAAATTGGAAATGCAGGTACGAGATATTCCTATAATTTATGAAAAGTTTTCAGCTTTGATTGGTGAAAATGTTTGGAAGCGTAGAGCCCTGGAAATTAAGTCTGCGATTAAAGGTAATAGGTATTCAGAGTTTTATCTGACATCAGAGAATGAAGTGGCGTTAGCCTTTAACAGGCTTCGGGACGTGATTTCAAAATATGGTGCCCTGCCAATTTCTATGTTGGAGTCGGGGGACTATCCAATTTTGGCTTTTGCCGATAGTGTTTTGCTGATGGTAGAGTCTTGTGATAAGGAGATGGGGCGTCGTTTGGTTCAACGCGTTCGTGGATCATTTAAAAACCCCGCAGATCTTCGTGCGCTAAGACTCGAGTTGTTTATAGCAGCTCACTGTGCCCATAAAGGGTATGAGGTGGTTTGGCCTGAAATGACCAATATTGGAACTTTTGATATCTTGGTTCCGGGGTTGGGTTCTAATGGGCTTGAAATTGAATGTAAATCAATATCCGAAGATAAAGGGCGAAAGGTACACGGCTGGGATGCAATAGACTTTCTTAATTATCTTGGGAAGAAGCTAAACATCGAATCCAGTGTTCCTGTTAATGGTATCGGTCTGGCCGTTACTGTGACCGTGCCGGACCGGTTACCGAGTACATCCAGGCTTAAAGTCGAGTTGGCTCAGGAGGTTTTAAAGGCCGTTGGGAACAGGGAAAACCTGAAACTTTCTGATGGGACCAATATCAAGATAGTCGAGTTCGATTCCTCAATTTTTAGTGGTTTCAATGCGCAGACCGATAATCAAATGGTGATGACGGCATTAGAAGAAATGCTGGGTATCCGGGTTTCATATGGTGTGGTTCGTCGAAGTACTGAGGGGGGAGCACTTGCTATAGTTGTCAATAGCGCTATCGAAGATGCTGTCATTGAGTATGTCCTGGATGTATTTAGTAAATCGGCGAAAAAGCAGTTGTCTCGAACTCGGCCTGGGTTGCTGGTTGCTGGGTTTGATGGGCTTGATAATAAGCAGCTTGCCTCAATAGCAGCTCATGATTATAGGAATGTAGAGAGCCCGACAACAATGAAGACAGGTGCGTTAGGCTTTCTGAGAAACGAGAGTAGAGATCATGTCATAGGTACCGCTTTTGTTTGTCGGCCAGAGTCAATAAGCGTGGAACCTAGTGTTACTAGATCAACGGGGTCCGCTTATCATTTTTACAATCGGGAAAGCTCTATGTGGCATAACGATATGAATGACTTTTTTCGCTGACTTTGTATTTGAGTCTAACTAGATGCGTCCATAGCCTGTTTCTGTCCTTGATATCATCGAGTAAGCGATTGCCATCAATGAACCTTCACTTCGAAACCCCCAACCTGTTGCTGCGCCCGCGTACCCTCGAACACTTCGAGGCGTGCATCGCCATGGACCTCGATCCGCACGTCACCCGTTACCTTCCCGGCCCCTGGGACGGTGGCGAGGAGCACCGCGATTTCGTGCGTTCGCGTATGGAGCGCGATTTTGGTGAGCACTGCGGCTATTGGGCGATCTTTGCCAAGTCCGCGCCGGAGGAGTTTCTCGGCTGGGTGTCGTTCATTCCCTACGAGGCTGTCGGCCCGGAACTGGAAATGGGCTGGCGCCTGGTGCGCCGGGCGTGGGGCAGGGGTGTTGCGTCCGAGGCGGCGGGGCGCATCGTCGAGCACGCTTTTCTCGGGGCAGGAGTCGAGCGCATCGTCGCCGATGCCCATGCCTTGAACGAGGCCTCGCTGGGGGTGGCGCGCAAGCTGGGTTTTCGTTTTGTGCGCGATGGCGAGTTCGAGGGACTGCCGAGCAAGTTTTTCGAGATGACCCGGGCGGATTTCGACGCCCGAGGACGTTGATCTGCCGCCGCTGACTGGCCGTTTGTCGCCACCTTGCTGCCGCTATCTGCCTGCTGCTATCAGGTTCAGCTAGCAGACAGTCTCGAGCTGTTAAAACACGTCTTACGCCTGGCAGGAGCCGGGTGGTTGCAGGGGGCGTTGTCAGCAGTTCAAGCGTCGGCGTCAAGCGCCGGGGAGGCAGCATGTTGTTACGTTACACGGCTCTGGTGGCGGTGGTCGTAGTGGCCTCCGGGTGTGTGCAGGAACGGGTGGTGCATGAGCGGCGGGTGGTCGAACGCGCGGCGCCGGTGGAATACGCCGAGGTGGTTGCGCCGCAGCCACCGCCGGTGCGGGTCATCGAAGTCGAGCCCATGCATCGCCCGGGTTATGTCTGGTCCCGGGCTTACTGGCACTGGGATGGCCGGCAGTATGTGGCGGTCCATGGTCACTGGGAGCCGTTGCGTCCCGGGTACCATTATGTGCACCCGTTCTGGGAGCGTCGCGGCGATGGCTGGCACCTGCATGCGGGTGGCTGGGCCAGTTGAGCGAAGGCGAACCGGCGCACAGGCAAACCTATGAAAACGACCCGAACGGGTCGTTTTTTTTGCGCTCGCAGAACGCTGCATGCCTTGGCGTTAGGAGCGCCACGAACCTTCGGGCAGTTCGACTTCTCGTTCCGCCTGTGCCAGGGCCGCGCGCAGCCCCGGTTTATCCAGCGGGATGCAGTAGGCCGGTTTGGCCCGTTCGAAACGCCAGCTGTCCGCCAGGCCGCCGCCATCGACCGTGTCGAAACCCAGCTCGTCGAGCAATTGCACGACCTGCGCCTTGGCCTGCGGATCGTCGCCGGCAATCGGCAGGGCGCGGCGATCAGGGGCGCCACTGGGGCGGGCGTCGATCAGCAGGTCCTGGGCGAGGATGGCATTGAACACCTTCACCACCCTGGCGCCTTCGAGGTGCTTGGCGAGCAATTGGCTGGTGGTGGTTTCGAAGCGGTCCAGGGCCTCGATATGACCGTCGCGGGACGGGTAATAGTTATTGGCGTCCAGCACCGTCTTGCCGGCCAGCAGGGCCACGGGGAGGCTACGGTAATGGGCCAGCGGGATGGCCACCAGCACCAGCTCGCCGAACTGTACGGCGTCTTCGACGCTGCCGATGCGGCTGCCGCGAATGCCGCTGGCCACGCTGCTCATGGTCTGTGGGCCGCGGGAGTTGCTGAGCATCGCCTCATGCCCCGCCGCCAGGGCCAGTTGCGCCACGGCGCGCCCGATAAAACCTGCTCCGATAATGCCGATACGCATGTCCATGCTCCGTTGAAAGGGTCGAGCGGCTATGATGATTCGCCACCAGATGGCGATAAATAAGCGCCTGGTACTTGGTCTCGTTACTGGGAGTGTTGAATGATGGATCGTCTGACCAGCATGGAGGCCTTTGTCGCGGCCGCCGAAAGCGGTTCCTACGCCCGTGCGGCGACCCGCCTGGGGCTGTCGCCGCAGATGGTCGCCAAGCATGTGGCGGCGCTGGAGCAGCGGCTGGGCGCGCGCTTGCTCAACCGCACCACGCGCCGGCAGAGCCTGACCGAGCTGGGCAGTGCCTACCTCGAGCGCTGCAAGCACCTCCTCGGCGAAGCCCAGGCTGCCGATTCCCTGGCGCAGATCATGAACGCCACGCCCCGGGGCAAGTTGCGCATCAGCGCGCCGGTGACCTTCGGCTCCTACAGCCTCATGCCGTTCGTGACGGCGTTTTTGCGCGAGCATCCGCAGGTGGAAATCGACCTGCACCTCACCGATCGCTACATCGACCTGGTGGAGGAGGGCTACGAGGCGGCCTTTCGTATCGGCCCGCTGGCCGATTCCAGCCTGACCGCCAGGCCGCTGGCGCCCTATCGCCTGATCGCCTGCGCGGCACCTGCCTACCTCGCCGCCCGGGGCACGCCACGGGTGCCGGCCGATCTCGAACAGCATGAGTGCCTGGGGTACGCCTACTGGTCGCGGCCGGCGGACAACCAATGGCAGTTCCGCCGCGACGGCCAGGTACATGAGGTTCAGGTGCGCAGCCGCTTGCAGGTCAACGAGAGCAAGGCCCTGCTGTCGGCGGCCGTGGATGGCTTCGGCATCGTCCTGGGGCCGGCGGATTTTCTCGAACCGGCGCGGGCTGCGGGGGAGTTGGTGCAGTTGCTACCCGGCTATGAGGCGCCGAGTCGTGCGATGCATCTGCTGTACCGGCCGGACCGGCAGATGACCGCCAAGCTGCGGCACTTCGTCGATGCGGTGATCGCTCGTTTCGGCGCCTGAGAGCAACGTCGTCAACCGTCGAAGCGCTCTAGCTCGAAGGTCTTGAGAACCAAGCTTTTTTGTAACCAATACCGTTCGTCCGACGGATGGGTTTGGCAAGCGCCTGCCCGTCAGTCATTCTGGTGGCCGGGATGTCCTAATGCCACTATCGCTTTCATCCCCGTCGCGCCCCCTCCAGCCTCCCTGCGAATAGGTTGTTTATTGTGATGATCGCGTTGTCCCGGCCCGAGGTCGTGTATGCCCGATAAGGCGATTGCCGAGGAGCGGCGCCTGGCCGCCCTGCATGCCCTGGAGTTGCTGGACACCGCCAGTTGCGAGAATTTCGACCGGATCTGCCGCATGGCGGCCGAGTACTTCAAGGTGCCTACCGCCTTGATCAGCCTGGTGGACCGTGATCGTCAGTGGTTCAAGTCGCGGGTGGGTTTCGATGAGCCGCAGACGCCCATCAGCCAGTCGTTCTGCGCCTTCACGGTGCAAGGCCGCGAAGTGCTGGAGGTGCGCAACGCGGCGCTCGATCCGCGTTTCCAGGACAATCCGCTGGTGACCCGCGACCAGGGCATCCGCTTTTACGCCGGGGCGCCGCTGTTGACCGCGTCCGGTTATGCCATCGGCAGCCTGTGCATCATCGACAAGGTCGAGCAGCAGTTGAGCATCGTCGAACGCCAGCAGTTGCGGGACATGGCGGCGATGGTCATGGAGCAGGTCGAGCAGCGCCAGCGCCAGCGTCGTCGCGACCCGGTCAGTGGCCTGGCCAATCGCGAGCAGTTCCAGAGCGACCTGCGTGACCTGGTCGAGCACCACATCGGCGAACAGCGCGTGCTGGTGCTGATCGATGCCCTGGACATGAAGGTGGCCCACGAACTGACCCTGGCCCTGGGGCTGGCGCCTTTCGAGACCATCATCCGTTTTCTCGCGCTGCGTTTGCAGGAGTACCTGGGGCGGCATGTGCGGGTCTATCACGTGTCGGTCAAGCGCTTCGGCTTCCTGCTGCCGGCACCGGCCGAGGGGCTCGATAGACTGCTCTATGCGCTGGTCAGTCGCCTGCGTCGCCAGCCGCCCGGGCTGGGGTTTCCCATGATTCCCACGGTCTGCGCCGGAACCGTGGAGTTCGAGATCGATACCCAGTCGGTGGACGATGCCTTGCGCAAGGCCATGTTCGCCCTGGAGCTGGCCATGGCCGGGCGCAGTTTCTGGGCGCATTACGATGCCGGGCGCGATCACGCCCAGCGCCGCGCGTTCAACCTGGCGTCGGACCTCAACGATGCCTTGCGCAGTGGCCAGATCTACCTGATGTTCCAGCCACGCTTCGCCCTGCCCGACGGAGCCCAGGTCAGTGCCGAAGCCTTGCTGCGCTGGGAACATCCGTGGCTGGGGCCGATCTCGCCCGCCGAGTTCATTCCGGTGATGGAGCGCAACGGCCTGATTCATCAGGTGACCCGCTGGGTCATCGACACGGTGTTGAGCAAGTTGCGCACCTGGGGCCTGCCCGAGAGCAGCAAGCTATCGATCAATCTGTCGCCCAAGGATTTCGAGGACCAGGATATCGCCGAGCTGATCCGCCGCGCCTGTGAGCTGCATGGCATCGACCCACGGCGGCTCGAAGTGGAGATCACCGAGGGCGAGTGGCTGCGTTCCAACCCGAATGTCCTGGCGCAATTGACGCGCATTCGCGAGCTGGGCATGGACGTGGCCATCGATGATTTCGGCACGGGCTACAGCAACTTTGCCTACCTGCACCAGATCCCGGCCAACGTGGTGAAACTCGACAAGTCGATGATCACCGACCTTGAGCGCAACACCCAGCACCAGAAGATCACCCGCTCGATCATCAGCCTGGCCCGCGAGCTGGGTTATCGCACCGTGGCCGAGGGCATCGAGAGTTTCAAATGTTTGCAGATGCTCTACACGTTCGGTTGCGATGAAGCCCAGGGTTATTTCCTCGCCAGGCCGATGCTGCAGGAACGCTTCCTGGCCTGGAGCGGGGCGAACCGGTTCCCGTTGCAGCTTTGCGTCTAGGGCAGGCCTGCTGCTCGCCGGCGAGGCTGTGCCTTAGCGGGCCTGGCCGAGGGTCTTGGCCATGGCTTCGCCCGCCAGGGCATGGACTTTGCGGGTCGGGTGCCATTCATCCCAATAGAAATATTCGTCTGGATGGGCGCACGCCGGCTTCACCTCGGGATAGGTCGGCTGGCACGGTCGGTCGAGCTGGGCCAGGCCATGCTCGGCAGGTCGGCGGCGCAGCTGATCGCTGAAGGCGATGTGGTCGAAGTAGGTGATTTTTACATTGAGCTTTTTGCTCTCGGCCACCAGCAGCGACGGCAGTTGCCGTTCAAGTATCCGTTGATAGCGCAGCGCCTGTTCGCTCTGCCCGCTGGCCATCACAGCCGGGGCATGGCGCAGGTCGGTGCTGCCGACCACCAGGAAATGCCTGGCGCCGGCCTTGGCCAAGCGACTGACGGCATTCTGGATATGGTCGATGCTGCTGGCGGCCAGTTCGTCGATCGGTTCCTTGTGGTCGAAGTCGGCATGTTCGAAAAAGTCGTTGGCGCTGATGAAGATGAAGTACAGCGCGCCAGGGTCGGCCTGGCCTTTGGCGTTGGCCAGGTAGTCGTCGATCTGCCCGCTCACTCCTGTGTCGCGGTACGCGGTCATCCAGGCGTAGTAATTGTTCTGCCCGCTTTTCGCGCCGCCAACGGCGTGGTCGGTGAGGGGTAACCGCAGGCTTTTTGCAAGCACTTCCACGGCGGTCGGGCCGTTGCTCCAGCGGCCTTGCCAATACAGCTCGCCGGGCAGTTGCTGGGCGTCCTTGAACTGCTGGGCGAGCATGTCCCGGGTCAAACGGTCGCTGGCGCCGTTATCGGAATAACTGTCGCCGAAGGCGTAGAGATGATCGAACGACGGGCCGGCCAGGCAGTTGCCGGCGGCCAACGAAAGTGCGAGCAAGGGAGCGAGCAGGATCTGGCGCATGGGCGGTCTCTACGGTGAAAGGCGAGGGCTCATCGTAGAAGTTTCGAGCGTTGCCGATGCGTCGGATGCGACCTGGGCTTAGCCGTACTCGTCCGCGCGTGCCTGTGGGCGACCTGTACGACTAAAGTTTCATCGCGGCGAACGGGCGAGCAGGGCCTCGACCTTTTGCCGGAACGCCTCCAGCGCGGCCTGTTCCTCGGCGCTGTATTGCCTGGCGCTTTCATCCAGCGCGCAGACGGTGCCGAACACCTCGCCATCGGCATCGCGCACCGGGTAACCCAGGTAGTTGCTCAGGCCGAATTCGACCTCGTCCTCGTTGCCCGCCCACTCGGCTTCCAGGCGCGAATCCTTGACGTACAGCGACTGGCCGCTGTCCACCACGCGCTCGCAATACAGCGCCTGGCCGTTGTGCGCGAGGCTGCTTTTCTGGCCCTGGGCGCCAATCGGATAAGTATTCTCATGCCGCCCGCCCGAGGCTTCGACCTGCATGTGCTGGGGCAGCGAACGCATGATCAGGATCGAGCTGACGCCCAGTTGCCTGGCCAGGGCGTCGATATCGGCCTGCAGCGAGTCGAACAACG
>NZ_JACNDE010000053.1:0-35195 GCF_017351415.1 Pseudomonas sp. FW305-25
CAGCCGGTTATCCGCTTTCCTGTCTCCGTGACGCCGGGACAGGTCATTCCCGTGGTGATTGGGGCGGCCGGGGTGGGTGGCAATGGCGCGGTATTGGCGACCAGCGGGGGCAATACATTGGTCGGTACCGCCGGCTCCCTGCTGTCGCTGTCTGGCGGGAACGGAGGTCCCCCTGGGGTCAATCTCTCTGGTTATGTGCCAGGTCCTCCAGGTGGCAATGGCTTTCCGGCAGGAGGTGATGCTACGGATGTCTCGCCCAATACTGTTGCCGGTATAGGAGGGGCAGGGGCCAGCGGGCCATTCGGTGCGGGTGGAGGTATCGCAAGGTCGGGTACGTCCTCCGGGGTCCCTGGTAAGCCAGCCTTTGGCTATGGCGCTGGCGGCAGTGGAGCTGGAGGCTACTACATTGCGGGTTCCGGCCTTGCGCAACCTGGCGGGAACGGCGCTCCGGGTTTCATGCTGATCGAATGGTGAAAACATGAGCAAACAGATTCTTTATTGCGTGACCTCGGGAACAGTCATCGATTGGCAGGACCTCGATCAATTCGCCTATGCCGCTCCTGCGCCGACCATGAAGGTACTACCGGTCACTGCCGAACAATGGAAGCGCAAAGACGCACTGCATTTCGTGCTGGATGGCGAGCTGACCCGGGTCGATGTACCTCCACCCTCTGCCGCTCACTACTGGGACGGTAGCCAGTGGGCGCTGGACTCCCAGCAGGCCGCAGCAGCCACGGAGCAAGAGGCGGAGCAACTGTGCCGGCGATTGGATGCAGAGGCTGACACCGCCCGGCAGATGATCAGTGGCGATCCGCTCAAGGCCGCGGAGTATGCCCAGGCCGCCAGCGACGCCCAGGCGTTCAAGGAGGCCGGCTACCCGAAAAAAGCAGTGCCCCTCGCGGTAAGCGCCTGGGTGGTGAAAGGCCGTACCGCCAGGGAAGCGGCCGACCAGATTCTCGACAAGGCGGCCGAGCTCAGCAGCAAGCTGCTCGCACTTCGCACGCTGCGATTGCAGGCAAAAGAGCGCATCCGGGCTCAGGCCAGCAAGGGCAAGCAGGAAGCTGCGAAAGACCTCTGTGAGGCAGCGATCGAGGCGATTCGCAAGGTTGCCAGCGACTGAACGGGAACGCCGTGTTGCGTTTCAAGCAGCCGTCCAAGGCCGCCCAGGCGGCCAGCGGTTCGCCGAGGCTCAGTGCTATGGCCTGCTCGCCATAGGTAGCCAGAGCACGGAAACCGCCCGCAGCCGAGCACTTCTGTTATCGGGCTCCATGCGCCTCGCATGGGACGCTCAATCTTTTCGGTACCTGGAAGGCGCGATTCCCTTGACCCCTCAATGCCGGCGGCCGCTGCCACTGGGGCGGCGTTTCGGCTCCAGTGCTCCGGCCCATGGGCTGGCGAACATCAATTATGACTAGAGAATAGAGCAATGGATTATCCAAAGAGCGTGCCCGGTGTCGGGCTGCTGAATGGGAAGTTTGTCGACGAAAACCCGGTGGCAGGTACCCCGGGATCATTGATTCCCGCTACCTGGGGCAATGCGGTTACCCAGGAAATCCTGAACGTCATCAAATCGGCTGGCCTGGTCCCCGACGAGGCATCGACCACTCAGTTGTTGCAGGCGATTCAAAGTTTCGCTGCCCGGGATTTCAAGGACTCCGTGCGTGTTGCCACCACCGGCTCCGTTGCCTTGAGCGGTCTGCAAGCCATCGATGGCGTGCAGCTTACGGTCGCCGATCGTGTACTGGTCAAGGACCAGGCTAATGCGGCGCAGAACGGGCTTTATATCGTTTCGGCGGATTCCTGGTCACGAGCACCGGATGCGGCGCTGGATTATCAGGTGACGTCCAACTTTATTGTCGGGACGGATGAAGGACAGGTTAACAAGTCGCGTATCTGGCAAATGACCACCCCTGGGCCGATTACCGTCGGTGCCACGCCTTTGGTTTTCGAACTGATGGCCGGGGCTACCGGAGTGGCTGCCGGGGAATACCGAAAAGTAGTGGTCAATACGCGCGGCCAGGTGACTTCGGGCTCGAACCCGACGACCCTGGATGGTTATGCGATTACTGATGCTTACAGCAAAACGGCGGCGAACAATGCCTTCGTCAAGCAGGGCGGGGTCGGCACCCAATTAACCAACTCGGTTTATATCGGCTGGGATGGGCAGAACGTTCTTATCCAGGTCGATGCCACCAACTTCGGCAGCCTGTGGTGTTCGCGAAACTTCGATCCTGCGAAAAAGGCCGATGTTTCCGAGGTGTACAACAAGACGGCGACCAATGGGTTGCTGGATGCCAAGATCAGTTCCGATGCCTGCTCTATTGCCGGTTTTGCCAGCGGTAATTCGGCATCGCCGTATATGCGAAATAAAAACAACAACGAGTATGTGGGGCTGGCCAGGGCTGCGACTACTCTGGGTGGTTATGGCATTACCGACGCATATACCGCGACTCAGGTTAATTCCTTTTTAGGTGAGCGTGTCCTGAGAGATGGGATTACCTATGCCGGCTTTGCAAGTAATGACCCGAACACTCCCTACTTCAGAAGGGCTTCCGATAATGGTGTTTATGCTCTTCAACTTAAACTCGGCTACACCCCTGTACGCCAGGGGGGAGGGAATGCTCAGGGCTCCAATCAGGTCATGCTGGGCTGGGCTACTGACGGCTCGGGTCTCAGGGCGCAAGTAGATGCTTTCGATTTGGGAACCATCTGGACCGATCACATCGGTAACGGGAAGGCGGTGGTTGCCCAATCCACGGCAGGTGCCGGCGCGGTTGGGTCTTATGCCTTGCTCGTTGTTGGCGGCGGTGGTGGTACCGGGCCTGGCGAGCTGGTAGCCGGCGTGAATTGCCGGTTTACCGCTACCGACGGTTCTGCCTGGGGCGGTGCGCCCGCGGGCACTTGGCGGATCATGGGCGCCGTCCGGAACACCGATGGCGCGAGCCCCGACTCTACAACTCTATGCTTGAGGATTTCTTAATATGATGAAGGTATTGAGTGCTCGTACGCCGTGCTGGAACGACCAGGCTCATACAACGCTTAATTTGTATGTGACATTCGAAGAGACCAGGGAGTCGCTTGGCGAAATCATATTTACTGCTTCTCCCGATGATCCGGAGTTACATGGTCGCGAACTGTTTGAACGTGCAGTGGCTTTGGAATTTGGCGATATTGCCGAACCGGGGGGAGAGATGATCAAGACCAATGTTCTGCTACAACGCGCCGAGCTGACGGCTGTCGCCAACTCCGTGATCGAGAAGTTGCAGGCTGACGTGAATATCTTGCAGGACTCCGTGGAGCTTGAAATTGCCACGGATAAGGAAATCGCAGCCTTGGCCACCAAGAAGGTCTCTCTGGGTGCCTGGAAAAAGTACCGGGTGCTGCTGTCGCGGGCGCAGGAGCAAGAGGGGTTTCCAACGGTCGTCGAGTGGCCCGAGGCTCCCGGTGAGTAAGGTCAGCTTGCAGACGTTTGCGTTCGAGGACTTTCATCCATGCTGATTACTGAACCCGCTTTGCGAACGCCATTTCGATGAACAGCTGATTAATCGAAATACAACGCTTTCCGAGGCTCAGCTTTATGAGTTTCTGAATTGTATTCAGTCTTTACGTGACTGGCCCCACTCCCAGTTTTCCAAACCCAGAAAGTTGTCCAGCGCCACCCGAGTGATTGCCGGGATATTAGTATTTTCATTAAAAATGATTTCTGGCCTTTCTACCCAAATGTAATTGCTGGGTTGAAGCATGTTTCATGCGTGCCAGTTCTGGTGGAGGGGAGATGTCTGGGTAAGATCAGTCGTGTTCAAGGTAGAAGGTTTAAGTAATGGATTATCCGAATAGTGTTCCAAGTGTTGGCTTGGTTGATGGCCGATTTATCGATGAAAATGCCATTTCTGGTGTTCCAGGATCACTGATTCCTGCAGCATGGGGCAATGGTGTAACTCAAGAGATACTGGCGGTAGTAAAAAGCGCGGGAATAGCACCGGATGAGAACGATAACGGCCAATTGCTGAAGGCATTGCAGGTCATTGTTGGTAACGCAAGCCCGATGCTTTCAGTCGTGAAAAATATTGCAGTTTCCAGATTGCTGGAGTCTGACGAACTGGGTTTGTTACTCATCAATGGTGCGGCAGATACAGTGTCGATAACGCTTCCTCCCAGCAACGCAGGTTTAGGTGTGCGTGACGTTATTGTGCGTCGCGTGGATAACAGCGGTAACCGCTTGGTAGTGCAATGTTCGGGGACCGACAACATCAAGTTTCACACTCATTTGCGTCCTGCTGGTTATCCCTTCCTGGTGCTTATGGGGGCAGGGGATTGGTGGCATTTACGCAGTGATGGTGCTGGAAGTTGGTGGCCGGTAGGTCGGTTCGATGGCACGCCTCTGGGGCGTCCGGTCTTTGAAACGACGACCGCTTTCAGCCCCGGTGGTTATGGCGCCTTGAACGGGGCGATTCTCAGTCGGGCCGAATGGCCCTGGCTGTGGGATCACGCCAAGGTGTCGGGAATGATGTGGACCGAGGCGACGCGAGTCGGTGCAGAAGGTGGCTGGAGCAGTGGTGATGGAACACTGACGTTTCGGGGGCCCGAAGGGCGGGGTGAGTTCCTGCGGGTTCTGGACGAAGGGCGGGGAATCGATCCGGGTCGTAATCCTGGCGTTGTCCAGCGAGACCAGAATAGGGCGCACATCCATACGCCGACGGCCGTGGCAGTGGGAGAAGGGGCTGCGAATGGAGCGGTCTTCCAGACGTCGGTCTGGTCTCTGAGGTACACGTTTCCCTACCAGTTGGTTGGGACCACGCCTGTGGGTACCGGTTTATCCAACGAAGGAGGCGCAGAGGCGCGTCCCCATAACGTTGCCTATCCTGGCCGGTTGAAACTGATCTGAGACGAAATGATGAACTACCTGATTGATGCATCGGGGGCTCTGATCGGCCCTGTTGAGTTTCCCCTTATTCCTGGCTTGGGCATTCAGTTGCCAAATAATGCTGTAACTCTGGACCAGCAGCTCGATGAGCCAATGTCTGGTCATGTATGGGCCCTTATCGGAGGCTGGCCTCAACAAGTTCTTGATTTGCGTGGTGTGGTCTACAGCACCGATACGGGTGAATCCGTGGAGTGGTCCGAGGTGGGTGACCTGCCAGAAGGATTTACGAAAACGGCGCCTCCGGGACCGTACTTTAGTTGGAGCGAGGGCTCCTGGCAGCTTGATGTAAAAGCACAACAGGCAGCAGCAACACTCGCCGCTCAAAGTGAGCGGGACAAACAATTGGCTGAGGCGACGTTGCGCATGGCGCCACTTCAATACGCCCTTGAACTGGGAGAAGCCTCATCCGAGGAACAATCTGCCTTACTGGAGTGGAAGCGCTATTGCGTTGCCTTGAACCGTATCGAGCAGCAGCCGGGTTATCCGCTTGAAATTGAGTGGCCAGTGCTAACTCTGGATGCCCCCCGTGGCCGGTTGAATGCCTTGCGATCTTTCTTCCGTGCCAAATGAATCCATGTCAGGGAGACACTGATGTCTGTGACCGAGGGACAACTCCTCAAAATCATGCCCAACGCCCGCTCCCAAGCGGGCGTTTTTGTTTCTGCGCTTAACACCGCCATGCTGAACCGCCATATCAACACGCCCAAACGCATGGCTGCCTTCCTCGCGCAGGTCGGTCATGAGTCGGGGCAGTTGCGTTATGTGCGGGAGCTGGGCAATGACCAGTACCTGAGCAAATACGACACCGGCAGCCTGGCGGCCCGTCTGGGCAATACCCCTGAGGCCGATGGCGACGGCCAGAAATACCGTGGCCGGGGTCTGATTCAGGTCACTGGTCGCAACAACTACCGGCAATGCAGCCTTGGGCTGTTCGGCGACGAGCGTTTGCTGGCGTTGCCCGAATTGTTGGAGCAGCCGCAGTGGGCCGCCGAGTCGGCCGCCTGGTTCTGGCAGCAGAACGGTCTTAACGAACTGGCCGACCGCGACCAGTTCGACAGCATCACCCGTCGTATCAACGGCGGCTTGAACGGCCTGGAGGATCGTCTGCAGCTCTGGGCGCGGGCGCGGGAGGTGTTATGCCAGCCTTCGGCCTGATGCCCCTGTCTTCCCGGGCAATGGCTGTTGTCGTGCTGCTGGCCGTGGTGGCCGGCGTCGCGGGGGCGTTGGCCTGGCAGGTTCAGGAGTGGCGTTTTGGCCGGCAACTGGCGGAGCAGGCCAGGCTGCACGGCGAAGCGCTGAGTCAGCTGAACCTGGCGGCCGCTGCCCGGCAGCGGGACGAGCAGGACAAACGCCTGGCCCTGGAGCAACAGCTGCAAGCCAGCGACCAAACCCATTACCGAGCCTTGAACGATGCACAACGTGATCAAGGTCGCCTGCGCGACCGTCTTGCCACTGCTGATCTGCGCCTGTCAGTCCTCCTCGCCGCCGATGACAGCGCCGGCGGCTGCCCGGTGCCTGCCACCCCCGCCACCGGCGGCGTGGTTCATGGAGCCCCGCGAGCCCGACTTGACCCGGCGCATGCTCAACGAATTATCGGCATCACCGATGCCGGCGACCAGGGACTGATCGCCCTGCAGGCGTGTCAGGCCTACGTCAGGGCGTTGAACCGCTAAACATTTTGATCCGCTCCGTGCCTTGCAAGCGCGTATCGCTCGTGTACGGTAAGACCTCCGCCAACCCGATCAGGAGAGGACCGTGAACGAAATCACCCAGCTTGCCGCTGAACTTGGCAGGCGCCTGCAGATTCTGAATACCCACGTCACCACCGCCGAATCCTGCACCGGTGGCGGGATTGCCGAGGCCATCACCCGCATTCCCGGGAGTTCGGCCTGGTTCGAAGCGGGTTATGTGACCTACTCCAATCGGCAGAAGACCCAACAGCTAGGGGTGCCGGAAGCGCTGTTCGCTTCCGTCGGCGCGGTCAGCCGCGAGGTGGTCGAGGCGATGGTGCAGGGCGCGCAGGGCAAAAGCAGGGCGCGTTTTGCCGTGGCGGTCAGCGGCGTGGCCGGCCCGGACGGCGGCTCGCCGCAGAAACCGGTGGGCACCGTGTGGCTGGCCTGGGGCGTGGGAGAGGCGGTAACGGCCGAGTGCCGACACTTTGCCGGGAATCGGGACGACGTCCGCCGACAAACGGTGAAGGCCGCGCTAGAGGGCTTGCTGCAACATGCCGCGGCAGAAATCTCAAAACAGGGGTAGGCGATCCACGAACGCTGTGGAATAATACTGGCTACTTATACAGGTGTTGGCCGTCAGGCCTTATTGATTACGTGAGGACTTTAATGGACGACAACAAGAAGAAAGCCTTGGCTGCGGCCCTGGGTCAGATCGAACGTCAATTCGGCAAGGGTGCCGTAATGCGTATGGGCGATCACGACCGCCAGGCGATCCCGGCCATTTCCACTGGCTCTCTGGGTCTGGACATCGCACTCGGCATCGGCGGCCTGCCAAAGGGCCGTATTGTTGAAATCTACGGTCCGGAATCGTCCGGTAAAACCACCCTGACCCTGTCCGTGATTGCCCAGGCACAGAAGATGGGCGCCACTTGCGCCTTCGTCGACGCCGAGCACGCACTGGACCCGGAATACGCCGGCAAGCTGGGGGTCAACGTTGACGACCTGCTGGTTTCCCAGCCGGACACCGGTGAACAGGCGTTGGAAATCACCGACATGCTGGTGCGCTCCAATGCCATCGACGTGATCGTGATCGACTCCGTGGCGGCACTGGTGCCCAAGGCCGAGATCGAAGGCGAGATGGGCGACATGCACGTGGGCCTGCAGGCTCGCCTGATGTCCCAGGCGCTGCGCAAGATCACCGGCAACATCAAGAACGCCAACTGCCTGGTGATCTTCATCAACCAGATCCGTATGAAAATCGGCGTGATGTTCGGCAGCCCGGAAACCACCACCGGTGGTAACGCGCTGAAGTTCTACGCTTCGGTTCGTCTGGATATCCGTCGTACTGGCGCGGTGAAGGAAGGTGACGAAGTCGTCGGTAGCGAAACCCGGGTCAAGATCGTCAAGAACAAGGTGGCTCCACCGTTCCGCCAGGCTGAATTCCAGATCCTGTACGGCAAGGGTATCTACCTGAACGGCGAGATCATCGATCTGGGCGTGCTGCACGGTTTCCTCGAGAAGTCCGGTGCCTGGTACAGCTACCAGGGCAACAAGATCGGTCAGGGCAAGGCCAACTCGGCCAAGTTCCTGCAGGACAACCCGGAAATCGGTAACGCCCTCGAGAAGCAGATTCGCGACAAGCTGCTGGCTCCGACCGCTGATGTCAAAGCTTCGCCGGTCAACGAGACCATCGATGACATGGCCGACGCGGATATCTGATCGATCCGATGACCGCCGTACTCGATACCCTCGTCGCGGTGCGGCGAACCGCAATGGACCTGCTCGCGCGACGCGAGCACGGTCGAGTCGAGCTGACGCGTAAACTGCGTCAGCGCGGCGCCTCTCCCGAGATGATCGAAACAGCCCTTGATCGTTTGACGGAAGAGGGACTGCTATCCGAATCCCGCTACCTCGAAAGTTTCGTTTCCTATCGTGCCCGTTCCGGCTACGGCCCCATGCGTATTCGCGAAGAACTCAGCCAGCGCGGTTTGCAGCGTGCCGATATCGAACTCGCCTTGCGTGAGAGCGGCATCGACTGGCAAGCACAACTGGAGGATGTCTGGCGGCGCAAGTTTGCCGGGCATTTCCCGATAGATGCCAAGGAGCGTGCCAAACAAGGCCGCTTTCTGGGGTATCGGGGATATTCGATGGACATGATCGGCCGCTTGTTGAGCGGCCGAAGGGTGGACGATTGACCTGTAGGGCCCGCGAGTCGAATGCGCGGGCCGCTGCTTCTCCGCTCAAGTGACCTTGATCGGTTCTCTATTGCGTTGTGGCGTCCTGGCCTGATTCATCGCCCAGTTTTCCGGCAGGTTGATGAAGTCGATCAGTTCGCGCAGGCGGCCATTGTCGCGGGCGTTGAAGGTGAACGACAGGCGTGCCAGATGGCTGAACTCCGGTTCGTTGTGTTCCTCGACATTGTAGGCATGTTGATGGAAGCGATCGCTCAGGCACAGGTCGGCGAAAGCCGTCTGCATCTGCTCGAGCGCCGGTTCGCTGAGCTTGTGATTCATGCGAATGACAAACTGATGTTTCAGCCAGCGACTGGAGTGGAAGTTGCTGTAGAACTGGTTGATTTCCTCCACCGCCTCCTCGGTGTTATGCGCCAGGCGCATCAGCTTCATGTCGGTTGGCAGGATGTAGCGGTTGTTCTCGAGCTGGTTGTGGATAAAGTCCAGCGCCCCTTGCCAGAAGGTTCCTCCCGGAACATCCAGCAGCACCACCGGTACCAACGGGCTCTTGCCGGTCTGGATCAGGGTCAGTACTTCCAGCGCCTCATCAAGCGTGCCAAAGCCACCCGGGCATAACACCAGGGCATCGGCTTCCTTGACGAAGAACAGCTTGCGGGTAAAGAAGAAGTGGAAGGACAGCAGGTTCTCGGTGCCGTCCACCGTTGGGTTGGCATGCTGCTCGAAGGGCAGGGTGATATTGAACCCCAGGCTGTGATCGCGGCCGGCACCTTCGTGGGCCGCGGCCATGATGCCGCCGCCGGCACCGGTGATGACCATCAGGTCGGAGCGGGCCAGGGCCGCACCGAGTTCTCGCGCCAGGCCATACAGCGGGTGTTCGATCGGGGTGCGCGCGGAGCCGAATACCGTCACCTTGCGTCGCCCCTTGAACTGTTCCAGCACGCGAAAAGCATGTTCCAGTTCGCGCAGGGCCTGCAGGGTGATTTTCGCGTTCCAGCGGTTGAGATCGTCCTGGGCCATGCGCAGGACGGTGAGAATCATGTCGCGATAAAGAGGAATGTTGGGGCTGTTGGGAGCGATCAGGTTGAGTTGTTCTTCGACCTTGCTGAGGTCGATACCGTTGCTCTGAAAATGACGACTGAGGAGGTCATTCGGTTCGTAAGGCATTCAACTTCTCCTTCTGCACAGAACCTTTGACACGAACGAAGCATTCGTTGGTATCACGACACTGCATGTGTCGCTGTCAGCCCGGCTTTGGCGGCTGATTCGCCAGGGCGGAAAAACCCTGACGTGGCCAGCGGGCCATCCATACAGGTTCTGCTATTCCTTGATTTAGAAAGCATGTGCACTGCAAGACGCGCTTGGGCGGCCTCCGGATCCACCCAGGAAAATTCAGCATGAATACTTTGAAATCTAGACCTTCATGATGATTCGCGCTGACTTGATCATGGGCCTTGAAAGTCGGGGCTGGCAATCACTTATTAGCGGTGGCGTGCAGCGTTTTCACCGCCTGTCTGAACGCATGCCGACCGGTGGAGGCTCTGATTTACTAAGTTACAGCGCTAGCAAGACAGCTTGGCGTCAAAGGGCAGGATGCACAGGTCGGGGTTGTCGCGCAGGTAGTGGCGAGTGGGGCACGGAGGCTGGTCATGCACAAAGTCGTACTGGAAATAGATGCGCAGCTGTATCAACTGCTGAAGTCAGCGGCAGACGCCAATCATCTGACTCTTGAAGAGGAATGCCGACGCCGGCTTGAAGGTGGGGAGCGCCGTTCGAGCTATTTGCAGGCCCTGTTGGCGGAGCTGCGAGCCGATGATCAACAGCGGCACGCAGCGGGGCACTGAATTACTTTTTCTTCTTCGTCGGGGCCGGGCAGTCCGACTCCTGGAAGCGTGCCGAGGCGACCGGGCGGTTGGTGCGGTTCTCGGTGAATTCGTAGCGCATGATCGCGCCCTTGGCCATCAGCTTGCGGTAGTTCGGGTCACGACAAACGCTGGCGCCCAGTTGCAGGTAGACCGCCTTGGGGTTGGCGCGCATTTTTTCCGCGTGTTCGGCCTGGACGCTGAGGTGGTTGATCAGCTCCTTGCCTTCGACGGTATAACCCTGGTCGAGGATGTTCTCGTTGACTTCCCGAGGCGTGCCGACGTTACTTTCCTCGGCGGTTTTCTGCAGGGTCTTGTTCAGTTCGAAGTCTTGCAGCGATGCAGCCTGGGCACTGAACGGCAAGGCCAGCAGAAGGGCGGCGGTGGGAACGATAAAGCGCAACATGAAACTCTCCTGGTTCAGTGACTGATGCTTCGACCAGTCACGCGACTGTGCGTTCAGTGGCGGCGAATTATAGGGGAGCGAGGGTAGGCGGTACAGGTTTGAGCAGAGAGCTCTGATAAACTTGTGCGAATTTTCAGCTTTCCGAGTTCTTTTCGTGTCGATTCCTTCTTTCTGCCAGGGCGGCTTCTAATGAGTCATGCCGTATCCCGCCTGCGTGCCCAACGTCTTGCGCGTGCCGTCAGACCTTTTACCGCACGGGGTTCCCGGGCGGAGCGCTGTGCGAGCTGTCGGGTGATTCCCAGCCACTGCATGTGCGCCTGGCGCCCCAAGGTTTCCGCGCAGTCGGCGATGTGCCTGATCATGCATGACGTTGAACCCATGAAGCCGAGCAATACCGGCTGGCTGATCGCCGATGTCATAGAAGACACCATGGCGTTCCCCTGGTCGCGAACAGAAGTCGACCCACAATTGCTGGCCTTGCTGGCCGATCCCCAGTGGCAGCCTTATGTGGTGTTCCCCGGAGAGTTCGTCGCGCCACAGCGGGTGGTGAACGAAGTCCGCCTGGAGGCGGGCAAGCGCCCGCTGTTTATCCTGCTGGATGCGACCTGGAGCGAAGCGCGCAAGATGTTTCGCAAAAGCCCTTATCTTGAACACTTGCCGGTATTGAGCCTGGAACCCGAGCAGTTGTCGCGCTACAAGCTGCGGCGTTCCAAGCGCGATGACCATTTCTGTACCGCGGAGGTTGCGGCGCTGTGCCTGGAGTTGGCCGCGGACCGGCAGGCCGGCGAAGTGCTGGATGCTTATCTGGATGTGTTCAGCACCCATTATCTGTCGGCCAAGTTCCAGCTTGAGATCGACCCTGACGACGAGACGCACACTCGCCTCAAGCCTTTTCTGTAAGACCTGAGGCAAGGGACTGGAATTTTTTCGGCCAGAGCTGCGTCACCAGCATCCCGCTCAGCATCAAGGCGCAGCCGCGCGGGCGTGGCTTTGCATGATGGCACTGTTATTAGTTAGCAAGCTAAGATGCCGCACAGCCCGAAGCTTGACCACCCCGGCTTCGCTGGGCATGCTTGGCGCCGATTAGGGCGCGACCGATCCTTGAAACGCCGCATTTCCGGGCTCTTGGCGTTGATCGTGCTCTTTGGGTGCAGCATTCTGGCTGGCACCTGTGTTGCCTTGGCGAGGACCGAATGCATCGGTGTTCCCATAAAAAACAGGATCATTTGAAAAATGGCCACATACGAAATCCTGATTGCCGATGACCACCCCCTCTTTCGTAGCGCACTGCATCAAGCGGTGACCCTGGGCCTCGGCCCGGATGTCCGTCTGGTGGAAGTGGCGAGCATTGCCGAACTGGAAGCCCGCCTGACCGAAAAGGCCGATTGGGACCTGGTGCTACTGGACCTGAACATGCCTGGCGCTTACGGCTTTTCCGGCCTGGTGCTGTTGCGCGGTCAGTACCCGCAGATTCCGGTGGTGATGGTGTCGGCACAGGAAGAAGCATCGGTGATGGTGCGTTCACGCGAATTTGGCGCCAGCGGTTTTATTCCCAAGTCCAGTTCCCTCGAAGTCATTCAACAGGCCGTACGCAGCGTGCTTGACGGCGATGTCTGGTGGCCGCCACAGGCCTTCGAAGAGGTCAGCGTCTCCGCCGAGGCCAAGGCGGCCAGCGAAGGCCTGGCGAGCCTGACGCCACAACAGTTCCGTGTGCTGACCATGGTCTGCGAGGGTTTGCTGAACAAGCAGATCGCTTATGAACTGAGCGTTTCGGAAGCCACCATCAAGGCCCATGTGACGGCAATCTTCCGTAAGCTGGGGGTGCGGACCCGCACTCAGGCGGCGCTGCTCCTGCAACAACTTGAGTCAATTTCCAGCCAGTAACTGGCTATTTTTTCACGCTTTTTTGACTTTTGTTGAACTAGCTTGCCCATTCCTTATTGTTCTAGTTGCCTATTTATGTCGCCTTTCAAAGGTCAAACCGGTCTTAAACGCATCCTCAATGCCTCGGGATACTCCTTCGATGGCCTGCGGGCCGCCTTCACCGGCGAAGCTGCGTTTCGTCAGCTGGTGCTGCTCAACGCGATTCTGATCCCGGTGTCTTTCCTGCTGAATGTCAGCCGGGTCGAGCGGGCGTTGCTGATTGCTGTCTGCCTGCTGGCGCTGATTGTCGAACTGCTCAATTCGGCGGTCGAGGCGGCGATCGACCGGATCTCCCTGGATCGCCATCCACTGTCGAAAAATGCCAAGGACATGGGCAGCGCCGCGCAACTCGTAGCCTTGAGCATGATCACTGTGGTCTGGGCAGTCATCCTGATCTAGGTCTGTACGAAAAGTGGCTGCACTCGGCCATGCTGCGTTAAAAACAGGTTCGTGCGCGAGTCCGATCGGAATGCTCATGTAGGCCCCTAAAGTCGAACGCGACCCCGGCCGTTCCTCGCCTGTTTTTGCCTTGCCTGACCTTCGCTCGCAGACCCTAGGGAATGCTCGGCAACACGATCTCGTCGCTGCGCTGCACCCCGGCGGTAAAGGCGCGGCAGAGTTCGAGGAATTCACGCATCGCCGAGGTCTGATATTTCTGTTTGTGCCAGATGAAATAGAACTGCCGGGCCAGGTCCAGGTCCGGCGTCTCTACCGGCACCAGGCTGCCACGCCGGAAGGCGTCGCGCAGCGCCAGCCTGGAAATGCAGCCAATCCCCAACCCCGACTCCACCGCGCGCTTGATCGCTTCGGTGTGTTCCAGTTCGAGCCGGATATTCAGCGCGCTGCGGTGATGACGCATGGCCTGGTCGAAGGTCAGGCGCGTGCCCGAGCCCTGTTCCCGCAGAATCCAGGCTTCGTGGGTCAGCTCCTCCATGCTCGCATGGCCGCGTTTGGCCAAGGGGTGCTGCGGGGCGCAGAACACCACCAGCTCATCCTCGACCCAGGTTTGTACTTCGATATCCGGGTGGCTGCAGTCGCCTTCGATTAGACCCAGGTCAATTTCGTAGTGGGCGACCTGTTGCACGATATGCGCAGTGTTCTGCACATGCAGTTTGACCTGGCTCTCCGGGTGGACCTGCATGAAGCTACCGATCAACAGGGTCGCCAGGTAATTGCCGATGGTCAGGGTCGCGCCCACCGACAACGAGCCGAAACCGGACTTGCCGTTGAGCAGGTCTTCGATTTCCTTGGCCTGGTCCAGCAACGCCACCGCCTGGGGCAGCAGCTGTTTGCCCAGGGCGTTGAGGCTCAGGCGCTTGCCGGCGCGATCGAACAACTGGCAACTGGATTGCCGTTCCAGTTCGGTGATCGAAGTGCTTGCTGCGGATTGGGAAAGGGCCAGCATGCCGGCAGCACGAGAAACGCTCTCTTGCTGGGCGACGGCGACGAATACTTGCAGTTGACGGAGAGTAAATCGCATATCGATATAACCGATAACCCTTATCTTAATAATCCAGTTAACAGATATTGTCGCCGCCATTAGAATGCTGTGCAATTGCGCTCGGCTCGCTTGTCGCAGAGCAGGCGCCGACAACTTTCCAGGAGTCCCCCGTACATGAGCAACATGAACCACGAGCGTGTCCTCAGTGTTCATCACTGGAACGACACTCTGTTCAGCTTCAAGTGCACCCGCGATCCGGGCCTGCGCTTCGAGAACGGTCAGTTCGTGATGATCGGCCTGCAACAGCCCAATGGCCGCCCGCTTATGCGCGCTTACTCGATTGCCAGCCCGAACTGGGAAGAGCATCTCGAGTTCTTCAGCATCAAGGTTCCCGATGGTCCGCTGACTTCCCAGCTGCAGCATTTGAAGGAAGGCGACGAGATCATCATCAGCAAGAAGCCTACCGGTACGCTGGTACTGGACGACCTGAAGCCTGGCAAGCACCTGTACCTGCTCAGCACCGGCACCGGCCTGGCGCCGTTCATGAGCGTCATCCAGGATCCGGAAACCTACGAGCGTTTCGAGAAAGTGATCCTGTGCCACGGCGTGCGTTACGTCAACGAAGTCGCCTACCGTGAGTTCATCACCGAGCACCTGCCGCAGAACGAGTTCTTCGGCGAAGCGCTGCGTGAAAAACTGATCTACTACCCGACCGTGACCCGCGAGCCGTTCGAGAACGAAGGCCGCCTGACCGACCTGATGCGCAGCGGCAAGCTGTTCAGCGACATCGGCCTGCCGCCAATCAACCCGCAGGACGACCGCGCCATGCTGTGCGGCAGCCCGAGCATGCTCGACGAGACCAGCGAAGTGCTCAACAGCTTCGGCCTGACCGTTTCGCCACGCATGCGCGAGCCGGGTGACTACCTGATCGAGCGCGCCTTCGTCGAGAAGTAAGCGACTCGCAGCACAGAAAAAGCCCGCGTTGCCTGAGAAGGCAGCGCGGGCTTTTTCGTTTCCGGTTGCCGGTCAGCGTGCGGGGACCACTTCCAGGATCTGGATCAGGCCCGGCTGCGGGTAGTGCCAGCGCACGTCCAGATCCCAGAACTGCGCGCCGTATTCGCGTTCCGGGGTGGGCGTCTGGTAGGCCGGGCGTGGGTCCTGGGCCAAACATTGCTCGATCAGCTCCACCAGCGGCTCCTGCAGGCGTTGAGCGTGCGTATGAGCCTGTTGCAGGGCGTTGTCGCTCCACTGTACCGGGATCAGCTGCGGTGCCGCGCTGGCGATGCTGTTGCTCGCGCTGTCGATGATGTCGGCGTAGGGCACGTAGGGCTTGATATCGAGAATCGGCGTGCCGTCCAGCAGGTCGATGCCGGAGATCCACAGGCGGTTGGCCTCGACCTTGTCCAGCTTGACCACCGACTGGCCAATGCCATTGGGGCGGTGGGTGGCGCGGGTGGCGAAGACCCCCATGGACTTGTTGCCACCCAGGCGCGGCGGGCGGACCTTGAGCCGCGGTTTGTCTTCCAGCGCCTGGTGAAACAGGAACAGCAGCCAGACGTGGCTGACCTGTTCCAGGCCCTGCACCGCGTCGCCCTGGTCGAAGGGCGCCACCAGCTCCAGCACGCCACGGGCCGCCGGGGCCAGTTGCGGCTGGCGCGGGATGGCGAACTTTTCCTTGAAGCAGGAGCGCACGAAGCCGATGGGGGAAACGCTGTAGGTCATTTTGTAAGCCTCAAGCTGCAAGCTACAAGCGACAAGCTTTGGACTTCAGCTTGCAGCTTGAGGCTTGCAGCTTATAGCTGCCTTACGCTCTGACGCGCAGGGTCAGGCCCTTGAGGAAGTTGCGCAGCAACTGGTCGCCGCACGGGCGGTAGTTGGTGTGGCCGAACTTGCGGAACAGCGCGCTCAGCTCGGGCTTGGACACCGGGAAGTCGGCGGCCTTGAGGATGGCGTGCATGTCGTCTTCCTTCAGCTCGAAGGCGACCCGCAGCTTCTTCAGGATGATGTTGTTGGTCACCGGCAGTTCGATCGGCAGCGGCGGACGGCTTTCGTCCTTGCCTCGCTTGAAGATCACCAGGCCGTCGAGAAAGTGCGCCATGACCTCGTCCGGGCAATGCACGAAACCTTCTTCCTCGTCCTTTTTCAGGTAGCCGACGATGTCGTCCAGGCTCACGTCAAAGCCGGTGAGCTTGATGATCTCGACGACCTTCTTGTCGCTGATGTCGAGCATGTAGCGCACGCTGCGCAGTACATCGTTATGAATCATGTCTACAGTCCTGGTCTGTTCACGTTGAGCGCCGCATGCACGCGCGGCGTCTGAATGGGTGTCGGCCTAGAATTTTTCTTTGGCGGACAGGTAGCGCCATTGCCCGACCGGCACCTTGCCGATGGAAACCCCACCGATACGGATGCGGCGAATGGCGATCACCTTCAGGCCTACCGCTTCGCAGAGCTGGGCGATTACGCCCGGTTGCGGGTTCTTCATGGCGAAGCGCAGGCGGTTTTCGTTCTGCCAGCTGGCCTTGACCGGCGGCAGTTCCCGGCCCTTGTAAGTCAGGCCGTGGTTCAGGCGGTTGAGGCCGTGGGCGACCATCTCGCCTTCCACCTCGACCACGTACTCCTGCTCGATCTTGGCCGCATCGGCGGTCAGCTTGCGCAGGATCTTCCAGTCCTGGGTGAACACCAGCAGGCCGCTGGCATTGGCTTGCAGATCGGCGCTGGCGGTCAGGCGCAGGAAGTGGCCCTTGAGCGGCCGTTTGCCGAAGCGGTGCTCCTCGGACAGGCTGGCGGCGCTCAGCGACTGCATGGCGCTGTCGACGTCCTGGCCGGCCGGCACGTTCAGCAGCAGGGTCACCGGCTCCGGCGCGGTGGCCTTGGCCTGTGGGTCGAGCTCGACTTTCTGGGTGTCGACCTTGAACTGCGGCTCGTCGATGACCTCGCCATCCACGGTGACCCAGCCGCCCTCAATGAACAGCTCAGCCTCCCGGCGGGAGCAGCCGACGAGTTCGATGAGGCGTTTGGAGAGACGAATCGGGTCAGTCATGACAGGGGCCGTAGCAAAAGGGGGCAGGCATTGTACCTGCCCGGCGCCGGTTAATCGCGGGTCCATTTGCCCGCTGTGGCTTTTAGCCGCGCAGCGCCTGCTGCTGGGGCTGTTTCAAACGCATGTGCAGCAGTGGGTAAGGCTGGCCCATGCCGTCGTGCTCGGAGCGACCAATGACCTCGAAGCCCTGCTTGAAGTAGAAGCCCAGGGCTTGCGGATTCTGCTCGTTGACGTCGAGTTCGTCGGCGTTCAGGTGTTCGATGGCGTACCTGAGCAATTGCTTGCCCAGGCCCTGGCCGCGATGGGCGGGATCGATGAAAAGCATCTCGATCTTGCCGGCGGCGACCCCGGCGAAGCCGGTGATGTGCTGGCGCTGGTCCCGGGTGCAGATCAGCATCACCGCATCCAGATAACGGTTCAGCACCAGGTTTCTCAGCAGTTCGATGTAGCTGTCCGGCAGGAAGTCGTGGGTGGCGCGCACCGAGGCCTCCCAGACCCGGGTCAGTTCCGGGTAGTCGCTGTGTTTCGGGGTGTGGATGACCGAATGATGGCGCATGCCGCCTGCTCCTTTGTGGTGACGCATCCGTGGTCCTGAGCAAACGATAGACGTAAAAAAGCCCCGCATCTCGCGAAGAGAGCGGGGCTTTGCGGTTTTTTACGCCTTACAGGACTTCGGCCCACAGGTCGTATTCGTCGGCGTCGGTCACCCGGCACCAGACCTTGTCGCCTGGTTTGAGGTCGCCGGCACCGTCGATGAACACGTTGCCGTCGATTTCCGGGGCGTCGAAGAAGCAGCGGCCCACGGCGCCCTGTTCGTCGACTTCATCGATCAGCACTTCGATTTCCTTGCCGATGCGCTGTTGCAGGCGCGCCGAGCTGATGGCCTGCTGGTGCGCCATGAAGCGCTCCCAACGGTCCTGCTTGACCTCGTCCGGGACAACTTCCAGGTCCAGGTCGTTGGCCGGCGCGCCTTCCACCGGCGAGTACTGGAAGCAGCCGACGCGGTCGAGCTGGGCTTCGGTCAGCCAGTCGAGCAGGTATTGGAAGTCTTCTTCGGTTTCGCCAGGGAAGCCGACGATGAAGGTCGAGCGGATGATCAGCTCGGGGCAGATCTGGCGCCAGTTCTTGATCCGGGCCAGGGTCTTGTCTTCGAAGGCCGGGCGTTTCATGGCCTTGAGCACTTTCGGGCTGGCGTGCTGGAACGGGATGTCCAGGTACGGCAGGATCTTGCCGGCGGCCATCAGCGGGATCAGCTCGTCGACGTGCGGGTACGGGTAGACGTAGTGCAGGCGGATCCAGACGCCCAGGGTGCTGAGGGCTTCGCACAGCTCGGTCATGCGGGTTTTCACCGGCGCGCCGTTCCAGAAACCGGTGCGGTACTTGACGTCGACGCCATAGGCGCTGGTGTCCTGGGAGATCACCAGCAGTTCCTTGACCCCGGACTTGACCAGGCGCTGGGCCTCGTCCAGTACATCGCCGACCGGGCGGCTGACCAGCTTGCCGCGCATTGACGGAATGATGCAGAAGCTGCAGCTGTGGTTGCAGCCTTCGGAAATCTTCAGGTACGCGTAGTGGCGCGGAGTCAGCTTGATGCCTTGTGGCGGCACCAGGTCGATCAGCGGGTTGTGGTCCTGTTTCGGCGGCACCACTTCGTGCACCGCGCTGACCACTTGCTCGTACTGCTGCGGGCCGGTCACGGCCAGCACGCTCGGATGCACGTCGCGGATATTGCCTTCTTCCACGCCCATGCAGCCGGTGACGATGACCTTGCCGTTTTCCTTGATGGCTTCGCCGATCACTTCCAGGGATTCGGCCTTGGCCGAGTCGATGAAACCGCAGGTGTTGACCACCACGACGTCGGCGTCCTGGTAGGTGGACACCACGTCATAACCTTCCATACGCAGTTGCGTGAGGATGCGCTCGGAATCGACCAGCGCTTTCGGGCACCCTAACGATATCATACCTACACGTGGGGCTTTCTCTGTCATCATAATAGGTAGATCCTCATCAGGGCTTATCTTTTCTAATGGCTAAAAACGGCGCGCGAGTATACAGCTATTTACGGTTCTCCGATCCTAGGCAAGCGACCGGCAGTAGTGCCGACCGTCAACTCCAGTACGCACAGCGCTGGGCGGCTGAAAAGGGGCTCGTTCTGGATGAGTCGCTATCCCTGAGAGATGAGGGGTTATCCGCCTATCATCAGCGTCACGTCAAGCAGGGGGCACTGGGCGTCTTTCTGCAGGCTGTTGAGGACGGCCGGATCGCCGACGGTTCTGTCTTGGTTGTTGAGGGACTTGACCGGCTGAGTCGCGCTGAGCCGATCCAGGCCCAGGCGCAGCTGGCTCAGATCATCAATGCCGGTATCACCGTGGTCACCGCCAGTGACGGCCGAGAGTACAACCGGGCCGGCCTGAAGGCTCAGCCGATGGACCTGGTGTATTCGTTGCTGGTGATGATACGTGCGCATGAAGAGTCCGACACTAAGTCGAAGCGGGTTAAGGCGGCCATTCGCCGGCAGTGCGAGGGTTGGATTGCCGGCACATATCGAGGCGTCATTCGAAACGGCAAAGATCCCCAGTGGTTGCGGTGGGATGGACAGGAATTTCGTCTGATTCCCGAGAGGGTCGAAGGCGTTCGCTTTGTCATCGAGCTGTTCCGTAGGGGGTATGGCTCTGTCCGCATTATCCGGGAGATGGCCCAGCGCGGCTTGGCCCTCACAGATAAGGGCGTAACCGCGCTGCAGGTCCATCGGCTTGTTAGATTGCCTGCCTTGATGGGGGTAAAGGTGTTGGAGCTGGAGGGTGAAAGCTATCGGCTCGATGGGTACTACCCGCCTATTCTCACGGCCGATGAGTTCGCCGAACTCTCGGCTCTTGTTGATGGCCGGGTGAAGCGCAAGGGGCGAGGGGAGATTCCGGGCCTTGTTACAGGGCTCGGCATAAGCTATTGCGGATACTGCGGTACCGCTGTCGTAGGGCAGAACATGATGTTCAAGGCCCGGTCGGACGGTAGTTTGGCTGATGGTCATCGCCGGCTGATCTGCGTCGGATACTCCCACAACGAAGGCTGTCCCGTGGGTGGGAGCTGCAGTGTCGTGCCGATCGAGAAGGCGCTGATGAGCTATTGCACCGATCGGATGAACCTGAGCGGCTTGCTCGAGGGCAGCGACCAGACGCAGGCCATTCAAGCTCGACTGGCGACAGCCAAAGCCGAGGCTGTGCTGATCGAGCAGCAACTGGAGCGGGTGAGTGAGGCGTTGCTAGCTGCTGAAGGCGGTGCATCACCTCTGATCTTTGTCCGAAAAGCGCGTGAGCTTGAGGAGCAGTATGCCGGCAAACGGAAGGAGGTGGCCCAAGCCGAGCGCGAGTTAGTGGCTGTCTCGAACCGCGACCAGCCTGGACTGGCCGAGGCTTGGGCACAGCTGGCCTCCGGGGTTGAGGCTCTCGACTACGATGCCAGGATGAGAGTGCGACAACTGGTGAGGGAGACGTTCGAGCGGATCGTCGTCTATCACCATGGCATGCAGGCGGCCGGGCGCGAGGGAAAGGTGATCGACTTGTTGTTGGTCGGGAAGGGTGGCCAGCCCCGGCTGCTTCGGATTGATCGCAAAACCGGAGACTGGCAGTTGGGTTTCGGGGTTTAGGCTGCTTTGTCGATCTTGAGCGGGATCGGCTTACTCAGCACGCGCATGTGCCCCTGGCCTATCCAGAAGTTGTGCTGCACCTGAATGCAGACATTCCAGGCTTCCTGGGCAACATGGTGGCCGACGTCAACAATGTTGCCTTCGTCGTCGACGAGCGCCATGCGCAGCCTTTTCCCATCGCGGGTGGTGCAGGTGAACCCTTCGTGGACAACGCCGCTGATGCTCGCTGTAGGCAGCGTATCGGTTGTTGCGTCGAAAATCATTGTGCTGCCTCCTTTTCACTGGCGGGTATGGTCACGGTGTGGTGATCGAATATTCCGCCCTGGAAAGCCATGTCGCGCCGACGATGCGTGCAGCAAGTTGGAATTGGAGTTTCCTCGGGGTTGTCCTTTGTAACTGGCTGTAAGATTTCTTTTTTGCAGGCCCTGCAGACATAGCGGAAATGCGATGGTTTGTTATTCATGATGACGCCACCTGCTCGCCCATGGCAGCGTCAATGGCTGCATCCAGTTCTTTGCCGTTCAGGATCAAGTTATCCGGTGTCAGGCCTGCAAAAACACCGCCCAGGTAGACAGTTTCAAGGTCGCGCTCGCGCAGCCATTGATATCGCTCGGCGTCTTTGCGCAGCGCCTCATTCTCGGCATCCAGCTCTTCAACTTGAATCATCAGTGAGCCGCGGGCCATGAGGTCCTGATTGCTCGCCGCTTTCCATGCCTCCATCTGCTGTTGGTACGGCACTTGGCCGGCGGGTGGGGATAGGCGTTCAATCTCAGTCAGTAGCCGGGCGACGTGGGCGCGGTGATCTCTGTAGGTAACGTGGTTGCCGTGAGGGCTCTTGTAGAACTCTTCCATGTGCCAGTTCGCTGACCAGCGCTGAATCTTCGGCTCCCCTCCAGCAGGCGGCACAGCAACTTGCGGCGCAATAGGCTTCGCCATTTCTTCTAAATACTCATTGGTGAGTGAGGTCAGCACCCAATCACCGCTTGTATTTCCAAACAGATACCAATTCGGGGAATCATCGGTTTTGCGGTAATAGTTACCTTTGCAGGTATGGGTGGCGCCTTGCGGCACGTTGATCATTTTGTAATTGTTCATGCTGCCTCCTTGAGCTGTTCTGCTTGACGCCATGGGTCGTTCGCCCTGGCCAGCGCTGCCATCGGCGGTGGGCTGACGCTGTTGCCGCACATGTGCACCTGCTGGGTCTTGGTGAATGGTTTGCCGTCGGCGCCGCGGTCGATGATGTAGTCCGCCGGGAATCCCTGGGCTTTGTACAGCTCGGACGGCTGCAGCATCCGCAGGCAGATATCGACGATCACGTAGGGGGTGCCCTTGATGGTCACAGTGACCAGTCCGAGGCGGTCCTTGGTGGTGATGGTTGGCGCTGGCTGGTCGGCGCCGCTGATGTTTTCGGTGCCGTAGTAGCTGATCAGGAATGCGGCGACCCGTAGCGCGCCTTCTTCGTGCTCCGGCGACAGGGTGTATTCGACTGCGGCGTGGTGAGTCCCTGCGGCGCTCACAGTGTGTAGTGGATCATTGCAGTCCCTGGCGTCGCAGTTGCCGCGCAGGTGAAGCAGATTCGCTGCAACGATGGCCTGGTGTTGTCCTGTAGTCAGGGTCGGTACTGGTCCTTCAATGTCCACTGGAGCGTGTCCGGTGGTGTTGGTGATCAAGGTCGCCGTCACCAACTGCTGCTGGCTGCCGGTGTTTGTAACCGTGGTCAACGGATCCTCGATGCTCTTGGCGGCGGTGGTATTGAAGCCACCGTTCATTTGGGCCATGAACACAGTCGAGATACCCATAGCGTGGGCGGCCCCGGCCGGGCGCTGGTAGTTCCCGCCGCTGGTGATGGTCGGCAATGGTTCGTCGAGCGTCTTTCCTTCGTCTGCAAACCTGAACTTCACCAGGTGCGCTGATGCGATCGCTCGGTGGTTCTGGGTCATCAGGGTGCCAGTTGGCTGGTCGACAGCTGCAGGCTTGCCGGAATATTCGGGGCCACCGGCACCTACCAGCACGGCGCCGGCGAGGGCGTGTTTTACTCCGCCGGCAACGACAGTGCCCAAAGGCTGGTCAAGGCCGGGCACTCGAGGTTCCTGTCCGGCCCGCTCGCCATATCCGGTCTGGATCAGGGTCGGGCTGATCAGCGTTAGTTCACCGCGATTCGCGCAGGTAACGGTCGGCAGCGGGGCTGCTGGGTCGTTGATCCGGTCGCTGCCCTGGTGCGTAGCCGGCGCGATGATCGGGCTGGCCATGGCGAACGATCCGCCGCGGGGCCAGGAAGTCACGGTGCGCAGCGGCTCATGTGCTGACTGCACGCTGTCGCCCGACCAGTTCGCAATTGGCACGATGAACGGGTCAGCGGCATCGAGGACGAACTTCTTCATGCCCTTGGCGATCCGGCGCAGGGTGGCCGGCGCCAGTGGCTTCGGCCGGTCAAAGATGCTTTTGCTCGGGATGGTCCAGTCAATGCACTCGGCCGCGGTGCGCCACTTCTTCTGGCCCTTGGCTGGGTTCTTCGCGTGGGTTGGTTCAGGCCACACGATCGGCTGCCCGTCGCACCTGGCGATCATGAACAGGCGTTCTCGGCTGGTCGGAGCGCCATAGTCGCAGGCTTTCAGCACTCGCCACTCAACCACATAGCCGAGGCGCTGCAGCTCGGCAACGAAAAAGGCCCAGGTCTGGCCGCGGCGTTTTGGGTCTGGCACCAAGAACTGATTGTTTACCGGCACAATCTCGCCCTGGTCGGCGATGCGGTTGATTAGGCTTTTTGGTTTGGTCGGGTGTGGTACCAAGTCCAGGGTCACCACACGGCCAGTGGTCTTGCAGCGCTTAGCAATCAGTGGCCCCCACTGGAGGATCTGTTTCACGTTCTCCAGGCTGATGACGCGGGGCTTTTTCTTGCCGGCCCACTTCAGGCCGATCCACGACAGGTTCCGGATTTCACGCTTGCGAGGCTGGCCGCCGGCAGCTTGGCTGTGGTGCGTGCAGTCCGGCGACATGTGGAACCAGCCAACGGCCTTGCCGTCGCACTCGGTATCTGGATCGCCGTCGAACACGTCGGTGGTGTAGTGCACGGCGCTCGGGTGGTTCACGGTGTGCATACTGATAGCGCTTGAGCTGTGGTTCTTCGCGACATTCACCGCTCGTCCAAGGCCCATCTCGAGGCCAGTGCCGGCGCCACCGCCGCCGCAGAAGAAGTCGACCACGATTTCGTCGTCTTGGGTGTTGAAGCCGAGGCGGTACTGGGTTTTGAAATCAAACGGAATTTTGGCAAAGGAGGTCATGCGCTGGCCTCCTGTGCGTTGCCTGGGCGATACAGGGGGGCGGCAGCTTCTTGAATAGCGCTGAAATGGAAGCGGCGGACGCTGCCGGTCTTGACGTTGAAACCGGTCAAATCCCCGGCCCCGTACCAGTATGAATTGCTATGACCAGTGATCTCGACCGTAACCATGGAGCGGCCAAGGTTTGCTTTTACCCGGGTGCCGACGGGATATACGTCTTTGAGCACAGCTATCAACGACAGCTGTGCTTCTTTGATTGCATTGTTGGCGTCAACCACGTCTTGCCTGGTGCCGCCGGCCGAGCAGCTGTCGCAGCAGGCATTGGGCTTCTGAGTGGGGTTGAGCGCGGGCTTGATGCGCGCAATGACCTTGGCGAGTTCGGTCGGTGGATCACCGAATTGGGTGGCGGCCCATGCCGAAATAGTCTCTTGTAGCAGCCCCTCAAACTCATCCACCCGCTGATCGGTCTTGGTTAGGTCGGCCTGTAGGGCGTCGCGCTCGGCTTGTGCCTGCTTCAACAGTTCAAGCTCTTCAGCTTTGATGGCGCACCAGGCCGTTTCCTCTTCGGTGTAAGCCCTGAATGTATCGGTCAGAGCAGCAACCTGGTTCGCAATGAACTGGTGGGTGGTTTGAGCGGTGAGTGGGACTGCGCTGGGCTGAGTCTTGGTCCCCCAGCAGGTGAAGCCATCGCCACGTTCGGTGGTTAGATCAGTAGATACTTGTTTCCACGCTCGACGCATCCAGGCAGCGAAGCCTGCTCGGTATGCGTAATGTTCGCGGGCGAACTTGTCGGATGGGCTCGATCCTGCTGCCCGAATGTACGTGTCGAGGTTTGCGCAGTACTGCAGGCCTTCCGGAACCGGAAATTCCTTCTCGTATTCGGCTCGTTCGTCACTCGGGAAGGGCTTATACCCCACCACAGGCTGCGCGGGCGGGCGTTCCCGAGCGATTAGCGTTGCATCAACACTGGCTGCCTCGCGCAGCTTTTCGTGGGGTATAAGTGCCTCGGCAGTGGCGCTGATAGAGTCAATAATGCCTGCTGCTTTGCAGCAGAGGCTCTTTGTTTTTTGCGCGTCGACGCCGCAATTGTTGCGGAGCAAAGCGGGCATGGACTGGGTATTTTTCTGTTCGATCTTCATGCCGCTTTTCTCCGATTTTCGATAGCGATTTGGTCCATCAGGCGCTGGTGGTAGGTGATCCGGGCATCGGTGGCGGACCATGGGCGGATGGTTTCAGCCATGGGTTCGATGCCAACCAAGCAATCCCAGATAGCCGGATCGGATGGCATGAGATCGCGGCGCTCGGTGGCCAGCGCGATCAGGTCGGCCTGGTGAACGCAAGCAGGAAGTTCCAGGGCCAGATTGAAGCGCTCGCAGATGCGTTCCCGGATGGTGTCCTCGACACCTCGGTAGTAGGGCATCCACTGTTTGAGTGGCCTGGTCATGTCACCCAGGTAAGCCTCGGTGGCGTCGTGCAGTAAAGCCGCGAGCTTGTATTTTTCCGGCACTAGCTCGGCGACGATGCAGCTATGTTGGGCCACGCTGTAGAACTCGCGGGTGTGACCGTTAAATCGGCACAGGTGAGCCAGGGAGTGCGAGATGTCTCGCAGATCGATTAGGTCAGCGTCGACCTTGAACAGATCGAAGCGCTTGCCGGTGGAGGTGAGGATCCAGCTCATTACGCGGCCTCCTTGACAAGATCTGCCAGCAGCAGAGCGTTATTGGTGTCTTTGTGCAATTGGCGCACGGCGTCGGGGCCGATCCGCTCGGCCAGCTGGCGGTCGAACTCTTTACGGAAGCGCGACAGCTCTTGCAGCTCGGTGGTGGCCTTGGTGCATTTTTCCTGCAGCTCGCCAGCCGCCTCTGGGCTCAAGCGCAGTAATGGGATAGGGCGCTTCATGCTGCGTCCTCCCGTGCTACTGGTTCGAGCAGGGCTGCCATGGCGAGGGCTTGATCGCGAAGCGCATTAGTCTCGCGAGTGATGGCCTTGCCGGTGCGCAGCGCGTTGAATGTGGCTGCAGCAATCCGCAGTTTTTCCGCAATGTCCAGCAGGGTCTGGCGAGCAGGTTCTCCGAGTTTCGAGGCCGCCAAAGCGCGTTCGCAATGGGCGAAAAGTTTCTTGTGTTGGTCTCTGGCTTGATTGAGGGAGTGCTCCAGGTTGCGAATCTCTTCCCAGTTGTCAGAGCGCTGGATGGCTTTGCCTTCATCCATTCCGTCTCGAAATCCAGCTTGGCAGCCGACGTCGTAGCCTTCGCTGTAACCCTCTGCATGGCCCTCGGCACGGCCATTGCTGAACCCGTTCCGGTAGGCGATCCAATAGACAGCACCCGTCGTGAGGGCGATTGCTATCAGCGCAAAGATTTGAATTGCAGTCATGTGGTGTGCTCCTGGTGGTTTGCTGGCCGGTGGTGGCGGCCGTTGGGGTTACTCGTTTACTTCGGCTTGTGCTCGAGGCATTTCCTCGTCCGCCTTGTAGGCTCTGATATCGATCAGCGCTGCAACATGTCGGATGTGCACGTATTTCAGCGCCTTGCGGCTTTTGTCCAGGGTGGTAACGGGTAGCTCGATCCGGCCGCTGGTGATCCCTGCCTCGAATGACTCCTTGTTGAGGTTGCGGAAATACTGCTCGCGCAGCCTTTCAAGGGGGATCAACACGTCACCGAAGGTTCGGTAGAGCAGTTCGACAGTGGATGAATCCGGTGCGGGGTGCAGTCGCAGCGGTGCTTGGCTGTTATTGCTCATGGCTCTGTTGGGCCTCCTTGCGTTTGTGGCGTGCCGGGTGGTTCCAGGCATTCAGGCAGTGGCTTTTGGTCAACTCCCGCAGATGTTCCGGTACCTCAAGGAGCGCAGCGTTGCGCTCCTCTTTAGTACGCAGGGCTAAGATCTGGCGGGCGTATTCTCTAGGCCACGTCACGGCGGTCTGGAGTTGCCGGGATCTCCGGCATCTCCAGCCCCAGCTGTTCAGCAAGCCAGCGCAGGCCGGCTTGCTTCACTCGGGTGGACTGGCTGTATTGCATCCCGAAATCCGGGTGCCACCATTGGCCGTTCTTGATGCTCAAGTACTCGCGGTCCCGGTGGGGGTAGGCCGGCAGCTTTTTGTCGTTGAGCAGGCCCTTCTCGCGCATGAGCTTGATCAGCGTTGGGCGGGTGATGCCAAAGTACTTGGCGGTCTTTGCGAGGTCGCGTTCCATGGTTGCCCCCTATGCCGCGTGTGCTGCAGGAGTTGCGACTGCAGCCAAGTGGTTGATGGACTCGACGATCTTCTCGTACATCTCGGTGTCGCTACCGCACACGGTGAAGCACTTGGTGTGGGGCTTTTTCACACCAATGCTCAAGATGGTCGTCACGGCTTTGCGCGTGATGTTGCGATGGAGGGCAATGTGAATGGGGAGGTCGAACCCCATGTCCAGGCTGAGAGTGCCGCCTGTGCGTACCAGCTCGAACACCTGCTGCCGTTGTTCGGTTTCAAAGGTACCGAAGCGTCGGCTCGCGTGGGGAAGTGCCAGCAGATCGGCTGGGCTGCTTGGATCGAAGGGGCCGTTAACGATCTCTTCGATAAAGTCGGCCAGCTTGAGGTGCATCTTCTTTTCGTTTTGCAGGGTCAGCGTGTGGCGTTCGCTTCCCAGCTCGACGGTGAAGAGCGTGTCGGATTTGCTGCGTTCAACCTTTAGCCGGAACGACAACACATCACGCCGCGGGGTGGACCGGAGCGTATGAGTAAAGGTTTCGGTCAGGTTGACCTGGGCCTGGAGGAGGGTCAGGGTCCGATTGTCGAGTTTGAACTTCCTCATGCTGCGTGCCCTCCGCCATTTGGATCGAAGGGGAAGGGCTGATTGTTTTGGGCGACGAGCTTGGGTTTGTTGTTGTGGATAATGATCAAGCAGCCTGTGGTGGATTGCAGCTGCTCGATCAGTTTCCGGTTGCTGGTGCACGCCGGATGGACGTGCAAGGTTGCCGTGGTGTGCATGGTGTTGCCTCGCTCTGTGGTGGAAGAGTGAGCAAAATATCAATCACTGGTTGATTTTTGTCAACAACCATTGGTTGATATTTTTGAGGGGATCCTTATTTGTGGTAATTATCTTGAGTATTCGGAAAGGGTTGCTGATTGGATCCCTGCTTATGCAGTTCTACGAGCAGGAGGGCAAAAACGGACAAGGAATACAGCAGAAATGGCGAAACCAAGCCTGACCAGCGTGCAAAAAGCAGCACTCGTTGCGCTAAGCCAGTGCGAAATAGATCAGCAAAAAATAGATAAATACCTGTGGACGGTCACGCTAAACAGTGTTGAGTATGCTGGAGCGACCATAGATAGCCTTGTAAGTCGCGGCGCTATCAAGAAAGTTAGAGCCCATAAAGCTTCGAACACCCCCGCTCACTACGTACTGACTGAATTAGGTAGTGAGTGGGCCGGCCACTTGCCGAAAGATCTGAAGAAAAAGAAATATGTCTCGCCTTGGCAGGCCCACAAAGAATCACGCGGCGAATATATGAGCATGCAAGCCGCCCTCACAGCAGCCGGATCAAAGTTCAGATCAGCCACCATTTATGAGCTCATGCAGCTCGAAGGCTTGGTGCGCAAAGTTTCAAGAACTTTGCCCTCTGGGGAGGAAACTTTTTTCCGAATACTTACGGCAGATGGTGAAAAGTACGGACGAAACATTCCGACTTATCACCCAGAGGAAACCGAAGTTGTTTTCCACCCAAACGATATACCAGCCCTTCTGGAGCGCATTGGGGCTTCGTAAGCAGGGTAGGGACTCGACAGGATAAGAACATTCGATAAAACGACAAGCCCTGTTACTTTTCCGCAGAGTTGGTCATTCGGGAAGAAATGTCCCAACTACTTTCCCGCAAATATGTGTCTCTTCCGTAAACTCAATGATTGGATACTGTGGATTGATTGGACGTAAGTATTGTCGTCCAGCATCTTCAACCAGTATCTTAAATGTCGCTTCATTCGTGCGCGGTATCTGGGCAACTACACGATCACCTGCCTTTGTTACGACCTCTGGATCAACAAAAATTATGCAGCCTGCGGGATAACTGCGCCCTGGCCCAGGGTTGGTCATGGAGTCGCCAAGCACCTTAAGGGCGTATCCGTTTGAGCTGATGGGGACTGGGCAGGAAAGCCATGAGTCGGCGTCGTATGGCTCAAAGTTTGTGGTTGACTCACACCAGGCACCTGCCTGCACCCAAGAAATCAGCGGTACCTTGCCAAAACGTTGTATTAGTTCACTGACGTTGCTGTTTCCTTGGTTGACCAACTGGATCACATTGCTTTCGTTGGTCTGTTCTTTTGGGAGTACGCCGTATTCCAACCACTCCCGTCTTACCTTCAGCCACGTACAGAGCGCTGCCATGCTGTCGGCTTCTGCCATAGCTTCGCCGTTGAGCCATTTACTGATGGCTTGAGTGGTTTTATCAACCCCCAGGCTCTTTAGCTGCTTATGGATATCCACGCCGCGACCCCGGCTGCGTATGCCGGCATCGTTGAGGGCTTCGTGAAGGCGCATGCTGAAAGCAGTGCGTAACGTATTTTTATCAACCATTGGTTGAGAGTGCCATGAAGCTTGCGCAATAGTCAGTTGATGTTTAATATCAACTCCGAGTTGATAAAAGGAATCTCTCATGTTGGACCCCGCTGATTTTCCGAGCCCAATTGCGTTTGCTTTTGAAGCTGTAGGTGGCATCGGTGCCGCTGCTAAGATTTGCGGCCGTAGCTATCAGGCGCTTAACAAGTGGCGTCTAGCGGCCAGTCTCCCGCGTACCGATTACACGGGTGAAACCCAATACGCCAAGCTTTTGGCTACAGCCGCAAAGCAAAAGGGTAATGCGTTTGACGCTATCTGGTTACTTCAAGCGTCAGCCCCGCAAAAAGTTGCGGCGTAGTTAGAAAAAAGGCGACCCAAAGGTCGCCCAGTTCCTCCCGGCACGCACCACCACAGCGCTGCCGGGTCGCGGTAAAGGGTAGGCGGGCACACCACATGCGAACCGCTGACCTTTACCGCGCTTTCCAAGGCTTGGAAGCCCTGGGTTGCTGCCTTTCTCCACCACAGATTGAGGCAGCTGTTGCGCCAGGGGTGAGCGACGGATCGCTTGCCCCGGCACGGTGCCGGTGTCGGTCTTGCGGACCTAGCCGGCTTTTGGGCCCTTTCAAGCCACGCGGCAAATGTATCACCACTGCATGTCGCGCGGCACTGGCAACTTAATAGGATTAATGCCATGAGCCGAATTGCTCTGAGTTGTATTGATCGGGCGCAGCGGGAAGTCCTGCCGCTCGATCTCGCGCTTTACCACGCTGCACGGGACTACCCCGGCGGCGCCGCAGCCATCGCCGCCACCACCGGCAGAAACGCCACCACGCTGCAGCACAAACTGTCCCCGACCCACCCCAGCCACACCGTGAATATTCAAGAGTTCGGCGAGATTCTGGAACTGACCAAGGATCGCCGAATTCTTGATGCCGTTCATGCCCTGGTCGGCGACACGATCTGGCAGGAACTGGCAGAGACCTACACAAACGACATGCCCGAAACCCTGACCACTGGCATCGCGGAGTATTTCCGGCAAGTCGCTGATCTGGCCGAGACCTGGGCCAAGAGCATCGGTGATGGGGTAGTGAGCGACGCCGAGCTGGCCGCGATTCGCCTGCAGGTGTTCCGCGGTATTCAAGGGCTGCTGGGGTTGTTCAACCGCGCCACGTACGTCAACCAGACAACGCGGGGTGCTGACCGTGGCTGACATTGCCGACTTTGCCAACGACCTGGTGCAGGAGCGTATCGACCAGGCGCTTGCTGCACGTAACGCCGCCAAGCCTGCTTTGGCGGCGCATTCGTTCATGTTCTGTGAGGGATGCGATGAGCCAATCCCGGAAGCACGCCGTTTAGCTTCGCCGGGGTGCACCCAGTGTGTGGGCTGTCAGGCAGTCGACGAAGCGTGGGAGGCCCGCCATGCTCGATGAGGTATTGGGGCAGTTCGCAGACTACGGCCTTGAGCCCGCGCAGCCGTTGGTTTTTGGCAAGCTCACTCGCTGCAAGACCTCGCAGGACAAGGGCAAGGAAAAAAACGGTTGGTACGTCGTCCACGAACATCGGACTGAAAAGGGCGAAACTCTGATTTTCGGCAGCTTCGGTGACTGGCGCTCGGGCGAGACGCAGAAGATCAAGGTCAAGGCCGGGCGGATGTCGCCGGAGGAGCGCGAGGTTATGCGTGCTCGGCAGGAAGAGGCCAAGCGCCGCGCCGCCGAGATCGCGGCCAATGCCGCACGTCGGGCGGCGAAACGGGCGGCGGGTATGTTCAACCGCATGCCGGAAAAGGGGCGCAGCGACTATCTGGATCGCAAACAGATCGTCGGCTTCGGCGTTCGCTATGCGCCGCGGTCTGGGTCTTTCCTGGTGCCGATGTGCAACGTACGGGACGAGATTGTCGGCCTGCAGGTGGTCTTTCCATCGAAGCAGGAAGACACCGGTCGAGACAAGTCCTATTGGCCCTACGGGATGTCGAAGGAGGGAGCATTTCACCTGATCGGCCCGCATCCGGATCCGGGCGAGCCGGTGCTGGTCTGTGAGGGCTACGCCACTGGTGCGAGCCTGCATATGGCAACTTCATTGACGGTTGCTGTCGCGTTCGATGCAGGCAACCTGTTGATGGTCTGCAAGGCCATGCGTGAGCGCTTTGCAGGTTGCCCGCTGATCATCTGCCGAGACGATGACTGGAAGACCAAAAAGCCGAATGGTGATCCTTGGAACCCTGGAGAAGAGAAGGCCAGCAATGCTGCGCTGATCGTGGGTGGCCAAGTGGTTGCGCCGACTTTCTCGGTAGAACGGGAGGAGAAGTGGACCGACTTCAATGACCTGCATGTTGTGGAAGGTCTGGAGGCGGTACGTCGCCAGGTATTGGCGGTGGTCAAGCCGCCTGCAGCTGGTGGCTGGAAGGATCTGCTGGCTCGTAGCGAAAGCGGTGCCTTGATCGCGCATATGCAGAACGTCGAACTGATCCTGGCTAATGATGAGCGCTGGGCTGGGGTGATCAGTTACAGCGCCTTCAGCTCGAAGATCGTTAAGTTGCGTGCGGCCCCTTATGGCGGTGGCACGGGCGATTGGGCCGACATCGACGATATGCGTGTCATGAAGTGGCTCGCGCAGCAGTACAACTTGCGGGTCAAGGCGTCCCACGTGATCGAGGCGGTCAGTGTGGTTGCTCATGACCATGCCTTTCACCCGGTGCGCCAGTATCTGCAAAAGCTGGAGTGGGACCGAGTGCCACGCCTGGAAAGCTGGTTGACCGATGTCATGGGCGTGAAGCTCAGCGACTACACGTCCAAGGTCGGCAAACGTTGGATGCTCTCGGCCGTAGCCAGGGTGATGAAACCCGGCTGCAAGGCCGACTCGGTGATGATTCTCGAAGGGGCTCAGGGCGCTGGTAAGTCAACGGCGATGAGTATCCTCGGCGGCGAGTGGTTCATGGACACGCCGTTCGCCCTGGGCGACAAGGACGGTTTCCAGGCAATCCGCGGTAAGTGGATCGTCGAACTGGGCGAGCTGGACAGCTTCAACAAGGCCGAGTCGACCAAGGCCAAGCAGTTCTTCTCGGCATCCACTGATACCTACCGCGAGAGCTACGGCCGCAGGACTATGGACGTGCCACGCCAGTGTGTTTTCGTGGGTACGACCAACCAGGATGAATACCTCAAGGACGCCACGGGCAACCGCCGCTATTGGCCGGTGGCATGCACCAAGGTCGAGCTCGAGCTGCTGCGGCAGATCCGCGATCAGCTGTGGGCCGAGGCCATGTTCTGCTACGAGGCGGGCGACCTCTGGTGGGTAACGTTGGACGAGGCGGCGATGTTCGGCGAAGTACAGGACGAACGCTTCGTGGTGGATGAGTGGGAAGGTCCAATCCTGACCTGGCTTGAAGAGTCGCAGATCGGCGAAACCACCACCGGCAGCGAGGTGCTGGCCAGTGCACTGAAGCTCGACTACGGGCATTGGGGCAAGCCGGAGCAGATACGGGTCGGCGCGATCATGCACCGGCTGGGTTGGCGGCGTGTGCGTTTGCCGGCGTTGGTGAAAAGCGGTCAGCGGCCCTGGGCTTACAAGAAGCCGGCCGGGTGGGGCGGTGCGTCAGCGTTGCAGCGGGAAGCGTTCGAGGAGCCTTGCTTTGATTAAGCGAATCGACGACATGCTCAAGCTGTGGGCTGAGGATCTGCATAGCCCGCACGAAGGTGGCTCGGAGCTGGGCGGCGGCAACATGATCGCGATGCTGATGGAGTGCAAGGGCGAGCTGATACGAGGGACTCGCGGCAGCCGGGTGTTGCTGGACGAGTCGGCGGATATCGAGCTGATCGTGAACAAACATCTGCCTGCGCAGCTGTCGGTTCTTGTCCGGGAGCACTACTGCAACCACGACAGCTTCTTGTCGCAGAAGATGTTGCATTGTGGATGCAGTGCGCCGACCTACTACCGCCGCTTGCATGAAGCTCATGTACTGATCGACGGCATGCTGATGGGGAAGGCTGCGTGACCCTAGGCATGACCTCGGCTGTCGCTGTCCCATTGGCCCGCCTTGTCCCATTGTGTTTTGACATGATGGGACAAGCGCGGGCCTTGTGTTTGTTGGCGTGTCCCATGGTCCCACCAAAAACACCGCCCGCCCGCATGAGCGGAGAGCAGACCTGTACGCGCTATCGCGCGCATGCGTGTTTTTAGATTTTCTTCCTTACACGAGAAAAAGAGGAAATAGATAGGACAATGGGGCAGAGCCCCGAATTTAGGCGCTCTCAGGAGTCCCATACTCAGGTTGAGGTATGGGACATATGAGACACCGCCGAAGCAACAGAATGCCGTGGGTAGATATTCGCCGACATTCGCTAGACGTTCACCCGGTGTTGCCCACTTATTCACCGGGTGGCATTAAAGTGGGGTTGCTGCCATGAGAATCGACCTGTAAAAAGTAGCCATCTTCGATAGGTGCGACCGCAGAGAGCGGCAGGCACCACACTCACCAAACCCGGCCCTTGTGCCGGGTTTTTGCGTTTAACGCTAACGGGTTTCAGCTACGACGCGTTTCTTCTGGTCCATCACTTGGAAAGCCACGATCGTAATTAGTGAGATCACCGAGAAGACGATCAGGCTGATCAGGTTCATCGAGTACAGAACGATATCGATCCGGGTTAAGGGCTGAGTACTGGTGGAAAACTCAATGATTTTCCAAACCCCTGTCGAAACAAGTATCACGCAGGATAGGTAAACCCAGCCTCTATAAGCCTTTTGGCCCAGCTTGGCCCAGAACTGTCGAAAGTGTTCTTTCTGCTCGTCAGTGGCCTGTATCCACATTAGGACGAATGTAGGAAGAGCTACCAACGCTGCCAGCGCACCAGCAATACCAACCGCGAGACTTACTGATTCAAAAACAGTCATGAACATCTCCATAAGAACACGTGAGCAATGAAGCCAGCGTTGAGTTGGTAGCGCCCAACCGAAGTACACCGACGATCAATCAGGAAAATCTTATGACAAACGAGCAACAAGCGCTGGCGGAAATGCCGATCTGGTTAGTAATCGTCTTGGCCCTGGTCGGGGGTATATCTGGCGAGATGTGGCGGGCAGACAAGGACGGGGCGCGAGGCTGGGTATTGCTGCGTCGGCTTGCTCTTCGATCCGGTGCCTGCATTGTCTGCGGCGTGTCGGCGATGATGCTGATGATTGCAGCGGGTATGTCGATCTGGACAGCAGGCGCCTTGGGGTGCCTGACCGCAATGGCCGGCGCCGATGTTGCGATTGGCCTGTACGAACGCTGGGCCGCCAAGCGGTTGG
>NZ_JACNDE010000054.1:0-30969 GCF_017351415.1 Pseudomonas sp. FW305-25
TCATCGTCAAGATTGAATTCCGAAACCCCTGTCTGCTGACGCAGACAGGGGTTTTGTTTTTGTACGTCTGAAAGCCTTGTGGCTTACATCCGAGCCAGGTCTCCAGGTCACCTAGCAGGTGAGCTGAATCCCCCTCCAGCCCCCAGCCTATGCTCCACAGCATCAGAACAGAGCGAAGCACCTCCGCTCTGTCCCTCACCTCACCGCTGACGCATCTTGCTGCTTCTGCGGGCCAGCCATTTACGCCACCAGATGTAGATCCCGGTGACGGACAACACCGCAATCACCAATCCCAACACCGCAATAAGTACCTGCCCGGTAAAGCCGATGATCCGGCCACCATGGATCGGCAGTTGCAGCCGATAAAAACGTTCGCCCAAGGTGCCTTGCCCGGCGATCTCCTGCCCCAGCAGGCGCCCATCGGTGCCATGAAAGAACAACCATGACTTACCATGGGCCTCGGTATCGTGCTGACCGAAACCGGCGCCATAGAAGTTGTATTCGAAGCTGTAATAAAGCTCGCCGATCGCCGCCGTCAGGCCCAGCCGTTTGCCTTCTTCCTGGGCGCGTTCATAAGCCTGCTGATAGGTGAGCCGGGTAACCCCCAACTGATCGCTGGGCATGCGCCCACGAGCTTCATAGACGCTCGGTTCGATCGGTGAGAGTAAGGAAACCACCGGCTTGAACACCTGGCTCGGCAGGTTCATCGCCACACTGCTGATCGCTATCGGCAGCAGCAGTAACCACAGCCATAACCCGCCCGCCCGATGCAGATCCATGTTGAGACGATAAGCGTGCCCGCCCTTGATCTTCCAGGCGGTCGACCACTTCTTCCAGAACGGCCGGCCACGGGGCAGGGTGAGGAACAAGGCGATGAAGCAATCGATGACCCAGAAGATCGCCACCAGCCCCATCAACACCAGCCCCCAGTTACCCGGCAACGTCAGGTTGTAGTGGAATTCGAGAATGAAGGGGATGAGATTCTCCCGCTGAAAACAGCAGGCACCCCAGAGCCGTTTGCCGGTCTGCTCGCCACTGACCGGGTCCAGATAGAACACCTGGTTGGGGTCGTCGAAGGGTTTGCCCGTGGCCGGATCGTTACGCGGCACTGCGGCGAGCAGTGCGGTATGCCCGGGCTCATTGGGGTACTCCATGTACCAGACCTGCAGGCGCGGATGCTGTGTCTGCACCCGGTCGACCAGGCTTCCAGGCGGCAGTGCCTGACCCTCGGCAGGGGCCTCGTAGAACCCCGGGTTGAGCCACTCGTCCAGCTCGTGATTGAAGGCCAGCAGGCTGCCGGTCAGCCCCGCCAACAGTAGAAACACCGCGGTGGCCAGGCCGATATAACGATGCAGTAGAACCAGAATTGCGCGCATGGAATTTTCCCGTAGAGACGACAAAGCCAGCGCGTGCGCTGGCTTCGGGGGAACGACAAATGATTAGAACTGGTAGCTGACCGTGGCCGCGACGTTCCGCTCCTCGCCCATGTAGCAGAAGCTCAGGCTGGCACAGGAGGCGATGTAGGATTCGTTGGTCAGGTTGTTGGCATTGAGTCGGACATCCACGCCCTTCAGGCCGACCTTGCCCAGGTCATAGCCGACGGAGGCATCGAAAAGGGTGTAGGACGGCACCTTCATGGTGTTCTCCGCATCCGCCCAGCTGTAGCCGACATAGCGCACGCCGCCACCCAGGCGCAGGCCGTCGAGCGAGCCGCTGTCGAACTTGTAGTCGGCCCAGAGCGAAGCCATGTGCCGCGGCGCCTGGGTCGGTGAGTTGCCCTTGTTCTCGATGATGTCGGTGGCCGTGCTCAAGGTGCTGATCATCGACTTCGAGTACTCGATATCGGTGAAGGTGTAGCTGCCGAGCAGCTTGAGGTTGTCGTTCAATTGCAGGTGCGCTTCCAGTTCCAGGCCCTGGGAGCGTACGGCGCCGACCGCGCGATAGAAGTTTTCCTGGGGCAGCTTGGTGGCCAGGTTTTCCTGGTCGATGCGGAACAGCGACGCGGTGTACAGGTCATCCGTGCCCGGTGGCTGGTACTTCAGGCCCAGTTCCCATTGGGTGCCATCGGTAGGCGCCAGCGGGTTGCCGGCGCTGTCCGCGTAGGAGTTGGGGTTGAAGGATTCGGAATAGCTGATGTAAGGCGCCAACCCGTTATCGAACAGGTACAGCGCCCCGGCGCGGCCCGTCAGCTTGGTGCGCTTGTCATTGATCTCGGTGCCCACCGGGCGCGAGGCTTCGGCCAGGCGGTTCTCGTCCGAGGTCTCTACCCAGTCCTGGCGCAGGCCCAGGGAGAAGCGCCACTGGTCCATCTCGATCAGGTCTTGCAGATAGACGCCGGTCTGCTCGAGGCGACGCAGATAGCTGACCGGGTCGTAGTAAGTGATGGCCGAGTTGCCATAGACCGGATCGAACGCATTGATCGGTGCCACCGAGCCGCTGGTCCAGTCCACCACCGTCTTGCGCCGCTGGTAATCCGCGCCCATCAGCACCGTGTGCTTGGTCGCGCCGGTGAGAAATTCGGCCTGCAGCATGTTGTCGACGATGAACGCATGCAGCTTCTCGTCGCCGCCGGTGTAGTAGCGGTTCAGCTCGTTGCTGGTCGGGGTGGTCCAGCCGTAGCCGTAGACCTGGTCCAGCTTCACCTTGGAGTCCAGATAGCGGAAGTTCTGCCGCGCGGTGAAGACATCGTTGAAGCGATGTTCGAACTGATAGCCGAACGACTGCTGATCGCGCTTGTAGCGATCGATGCCCGGTTCGCCTTCGAAGAAGCTCTCGGAAATCCGCCGGCCGTTGCGCGGGTGCAACGCGCCGTCGGCCGGCATGCCGCTGTGGTAACCACCGTCCGGATCGTGTTGCAGGTACGCCTGCAGGGTCAGCGAGGTGTCATCGGTGAAGTCGATGCTCAGGGTCGGTGCCAGGGCGTAGCGTTTTTCCTTGTTGTGGTCGAACTGGGTATCGGAGCGGTCCGCCAGCCCGGTCAGGCGATAGGCGATGCGCTTGTCGTCGTCCACCGGGCCGCTGAAGTCGAAGCCCATGCCGCGCTGGCCCTGGGTGCCGACCGTGGCCTGGATCTGATGGTAGGGCTCGAACAGCGGCTTCTTGCTGGTCAGTGCCACCAGGCCGCCCGGGGAGCTGCGGCCGTAAAGCACCGACGAAGGCCCCTTGAGGATGTCCACCCGCTCCAGGAAGTACGGATCGACCTGCATGGTGCTGTAGGTGCCGCTGTCGCCCATGGACTTGAGGCCGTCGAGGTAGATGTTGTCCACCGAGCCGTCGTTGAAGCCGCGCATGGCCACGTAGTCGTACCTGTGGGTCGCGCCGTAGGGGTTGGTCAGCACGCCGGGGGTGTAGCGCATGGCCTGGGACACGGTTTGCGAACCCTGGTCGTCCATTTGTTCGCGGGTCACCACCGACACGCTTTGCGAGGTTTCCAGCAGCGCGGTACTGGTCTTGGTGGCGATCTGGCTGTGGGTGGCGTTGTAGCCTTCCATGCTGCCCAAGGCATTGCCCAGGGCGAAACCCTTGATATCGGTGGTCGGCAACGCCAGGGCGCCGGTCTCGGGCAAGGCCCGCAGCACATAGCTGCTGCCGTCCTGGCTCAGCGCTTCCAGGCCGGAGCCGTTGAGCAGTTGGCCCAGGGCCTGGTCGGTGGAGTACTCGCCCTTCAGGCCGGCGGACTGGCGCCCCTGGAGCTGCGCCGGGGTCATCGACAGGGTGATGCCGGCCTCGCGTGCGAAGCGGTTGAGTACCTCGCTCAGGGCGCCACCGGGAATGTTGTAGCTGTGGCTGAGGCTGGCCGCGCCCGTCTCGGCCGCCTGTGCCAGGCAAGGCAAGGCGGCGACGCCCAGCGCCGAGGAAAGCAGGGCCACGCGCACGGCATGGCGCAGGCCGAGGGTGGGCGGTGCAGAAGAGGAGTGGTGGAAGTGCACAATCATGGAAGGGTTCCGTTGAGTCGCTGAAGGCAGATGGAAGTGCTTACTGTCTAAGCCGGACTCACGGGAAAAAGCCGCCAAAAAAATTTCAACGGGTTGAAGCGCCTCAGGCCAGACGTTCCAGGGTGACCCACCAGCGGGTGCGATAACGCAGGCGCACGGGCAGGGTTTGCGGGAGGATCGCCAGCAGTTTGTCGGTGTCCTCCAGGCGGAACACGCCGGACAGGCGCAGGTCGCCGATCTCGTCGGCACAGCCCAGGTAACCGTGGCGATAACGTCCGACCTCGTGGATGAAGTCCGCCAGCCGCATGTTGCGGGTGACGATCAGGCCATCGGCCCAGGCGCCCACGTCCATGTCCAGCGGCGGCACCGGCACCGCCTGGGATGCACTGACCTGGTAGCTTTGCCCGGCCTGTACCCGGGCCGAGGTGCCATCGGCGGTGTGCGGCGAATGAATGGCGACGCTGCCGGCGGTGACACTCAGGCGCGTGCAGTCGCCTTCCATGCACACCACGAAACTGGCGTCGACCCCTTCGAACAGACCATGGCGGGTCCGTACCAGCAGCGGCCTGGAAGGGCTCGCCTGCGAGTCCGGGCCGCAGGTCAGCATGATTTCCCCACGACTGAGCCGGATCAGCCGCTGCCGGGCATTGAAGTCCATGTCGGCGGCGCTGTCGGTGTTGAGCTCCAGGCGCGAGCCGTCCGGCAACTGGAAGCCGCGGCGTTCGCCGGTGGCGGTGGCGAAGTCGGCGTTCCATTGCTGCCAGGCCAGTTGCTCCTTGCCCAGCCACGCGGCGGAGCCCACCAGCATGACGCCGCCGAGCAGCTTCAGGGCCTGGCGTCGGCCGAGGCGCTGGGCGCTGTTTTCCAGGGTATCGAAGGCCACCTGGGCACCGGGCACGGCCCGCAGGTTGCTGTGCAATTCCTGCTGCAGCGATTGCACCCGTTGCCAGGCCAGCTCGTGCTCGTGATGGGCCGCGCGCCAGGTATCGCATTGCTGCAGCAGCCGGGGGTTACCGGCATTGTTGCGCAGGCGCAGCATCCAGTTGATGGCCTGCTTGACCACCAGGTGCCTGGGGTCCACGGGCCGGCGCAGATTGATCGAGGGGTTATCCACAGCGCTCACGCCTCATAGCGCAGCAGGTAGCAGTGGAACAGCGCGTCGGCCACGTAACGCTCCACCGAACGCAGGGACAGCCCCATCTGTTCGGCGATCTGCTTGTGGGTCAGGCCTTCGCACTGGGCCAGCAGGAACGCTTTGCGCACTTTCGGCTTCAGGCCTTCGAGCATGCGCGCGATGCTTTCCAGCAGCTCCAGCACCAGGGCGCGGGCTTCCTCGCTGGGGGCTTGGGCTTGCGGCAGATGGGCGATGGTTTCCAGGTAGGCGCGTTCGATTTCCTCGCGGCGCCAGTGGTCGATCACCAGGCCGCGGGCGATGGTCCGCAGGAAGGCGCGCGGGGCCTTGAGTTCCAGGCGTTCGGTGCGCTGCAACAGGCGCACGAAGGTGTCCTGCGCCAGGTCGGCGGCATCGGCGGCGTTGCCCAGCCGGCTGCGCAACCATGTGTTGAGCCAGCCATGGTGATGGCTGTAAAGCGCCTGTACCGCGAACTCAGGTGATGACATGGATGCGACTGCCCGGGTGTCACAAATGATAATTAGTCGCATTGTCATCAAGGGTTTGGGATTTTGCAACAGCCGCAGGGCGACCGGCTACGGAAAAGTCTGACGCGACCGCTCTAGCCTGCCGTTCAGCGGTTTTTTGCAGATAACAGGTACATTTCTGACAAATCGCTAAGATTTATCCGTCTCGTGCCGACAGACAGTGAGACCCATGCGTGCACCAAAGTAGAGCGGTCGTAGAACGCCGCCTGCGTTGTTACATGGAAAGTTGCATCCCGTACGCATCCCCACTTTCGGCATAAGAAGTCCCATGACATGAATCTCAAGTTCAGCCATAAAATCCTTTTGGCCGCCTCCGGTGTAGTGGTTCTGGCATTCGCGTTGTTCACTTTGTACAACGACTATCTGCAGCGAAACACCATTCGCCAGAACCTCGAATCGTCCATCGAGCAGGCGGGTGACCTCACTTCCAGCAGCGTCCAGAACTGGATGAGCGGACGCATCCTGGTGCTCGAGAACCTCTCGCAGAACGTCGCCCACCAGGGCGCCAACGCTGACTTCCCGGGGCTGGTGGACCAGCCGGCGTTCACCACGAACTTCCAGTTCACCTACGTGGGCCAGGTCAACGGTGTGTTTACCCAGCGGCCTGACGCGAAGATGCCGGACGGCTACGACCCGCGTCAGCGTCCCTGGTACAAGCAGGCCGTGGCGGCCGACAAGACCATGCTGACCCCGCCCTACATGGCGGCCGTTGGCGGGCTGGTGGTGACCATCGCCATGCCGGTGAAAAAGGACGGTCAGCTGCTGGGCGTGGTGGGGGGCGACCTGAGCCTGGAAACCCTGGTGAAGATCATCAACTCGGTGGACTTCGGCGGCCTGGGCCATGCCTTCCTGGTCAGCGCGGACGGGCAGGTGATCGTCAGTCCGGACAAGGACCAGGTGATGAAGAACCTCAAGGATGTCTACCCGGGCGCCAACGTGCATATCCAGAAAGGCACCCAGGAAGTGCTGCTCAACGGCCAGGAACGCATCCTGTCGTTTACCCCGGTGACTGGCCTGCCGAATGCCGAGTGGTACATCGGCCTGTCCATCGACCGTGACAAGGCGTTCGCCCCGCTGAGCAAGTTCCGCACCTCGGCGCTGCTGGCGATGTTCATCGCCGTGGCCGCGATTGCCGTGCTGCTGAGCCTGCTGATCCAGGTGCTGATGCGTCCGCTGACCACCATGGGCCGCGCGATGCAGGACATCGCCCAGGGCGAGGGCGACCTGACCCGCCGCCTGGTGGTGGAGAGCAAGGACGAATTCGGCGTACTGGGCGGCTCGTTCAACCAGTTCGTGGAACGTATCCATGCGTCGATTTCCGAAGTGTCCTCGGCCACCCGCCAGGTGCACGATTTGTCCCAGCGCGTGATGGCCTCGTCCAACGCGTCGATCATCGGTTCCGACGAACAAAGCGCGCGCACCAACAGCGTGGCCGCGGCGATCAACCAGCTGGGCGCCGCCACCCAGGAAATCGCCCGCAACGCCGCCGATGCCTCGCAGCACGCCAGCGGCGCCAGCGAGCAGGCCGACGATGGTCGCCAGGTGGTGGAACAAACCATCCTGGCCATGACCGAGCTGTCGCAGAAGATCAGCCTGTCCTGCACCCAGATCGAAACCCTGAACGCCAGTACCGACAACATCGGCCACATCCTCGATGTGATCAAAGGCATCTCCCAGCAGACCAACCTGCTGGCGCTCAACGCGGCCATCGAAGCGGCGCGCGCCGGTGAAGCCGGTCGCGGTTTCGCGGTGGTGGCCGACGAGGTCCGCAACCTGGCCCATCGCACCCAGGAATCGGCCGAGGAGATCCACAAGATGATCACCTCGCTGCAGATCGGCTCCCGCGAAGCGGTATCGACCATGAACGCCAGCCAGGCGTCCAGCGAAGAGAGCGTCGAAGTGGCCAACCAGGCCGGTGCGCGGCTGGTCAGCGTGACCCAGCGCATCACCGAGATCGACGGCATGAACCAGTCGGTGGCCGCCGCCACCGAAGAGCAGACCGCCGTGGTGGAAACCCTCAACGTCGACATCAGCCAGATCAACCTGCTGAACCAGCAGGGCGTGGCCAACCTCAACGAAACCCTGAAGGATTGCGACGCCCTGTCGCTGCAGGCCAACCGCCTGAAGCAGCTGGTGGACAGCTTCAAGATCTGACCCGCACTGCCCTGAAAAACGCGATGAGGCCGGTATGGCTCATCGCGTTTTTTTTCCTGCTCCACCGGCCCAGCGGCACCCCTTGCCGTTCTTCGGACTGCCTCCTTCTCCACCGGCCTCCGAACCCCTGTAGCCGCTGCCGCAGGCTGCGAAAAGGCCGAAGGCCTTCCAGCGATCCCCAAATCTTGCGCCGCCTTCGGCTTCGATCGCAGCCTGCGGCAGCGGCTACAGGGGCATTTCCAGCGTTACTCGAACATCCTTTGCACATTGCCCATTGCCTCATCGGCAAACCCTTGCAGGAACCCCTGGAAGGCCGCCACCTCGGCACCGCCTTCGGCCGGGTCGGCGACGATGCGCCAGGTGGCGCGCGCCCGTTCGCCGGGCAAGGCTTCGACGCTCATGGCCGCCCACAGGTTGCCGATGCCCAGGGTGTCGTAGATCAGGCTCCAGGTCATGTACCGCGCCTGATCGTCCCGTGAGTTGAGTTGCTCGATCACGATGTTGCCGTCGTGGAAGAACTTCTTGCGCACCGAGCGCACGCCCTCGCCGGTCATTTCGATGTGCGACAACGCGGGAATGAAGGCCGGGAAGCCGGCGAAGTTGCCGACGATGTTCCAGACGCTTCGGGCATCGGCGCCGATGTCCACGGTGGACAGGACCTGGCAGGCGTTCGGGTTCTTGATCAGGGTGTCGGGTTGCAGGTTTTTCATGGTGTTCTCCAGCGTGGGTGGGTTCAGATAAAACGGATGTCTTTCAGGTACTGGCAGCCCTTGCGCAGCAGCGCCGGGTCCTTGGGCGGGTAGTCGGCGCCCATGCGCCGCACCCCGGCCTCGGCGTTGGCGTGGCCGATCAGCGAGATGTCGCCGATGTCTTCCTCGAAACCGTTGAGGTAGAAGCCGAGGACGCCGAACAGCGCGTTGTCGCGGTCGACCCGGCCCAGCTGGCGCTGCCAGTCGGCGACGCTGACCATGCGGAACTCGCGCCCGGCCTCGCGGAACGAGGCGACATAGGCCTCCCAGCTCAAGGGCTGCGGGTTGTGCAGGTTGAACACCGCGTGGGCCGGCTGATAACGGTTGGCGTGGAAGGCGATGAAGCGGGCGAGGAAGTCCACCGGCATCAGGTCGAAGTTCATCGCCAGCTGCGGCACCTGGCCCAGTTGCAGCGAGCCCTTGAGCATCAGCATCAGGCGGTTGCGGTGGGGCTGGCAGACCCCGGTCTGGCTGTTGAAACTGATGTTGCCCGGGCGATAGAGATTGACCCACACCCCCTGTTCGCGGGCCCGTTGCAGGATCCGCTCGCCGACCCACTTGGACAGGTTGTAGCCGTTGCGGATGTAGATCGGCGGGGTGGCCGCGGGCGGCTGTTCGAGCACCCGGCCCTGGGCGTCGATGCTGCTGGAGGCGGACAGGGTCGAGACGAAGTTGAAGACCTTCTTGCTGCGCCCTTCGCACAGGCGCAGGCACTCGAACAGCGGCTCGACGTTGTCGCGCGCCAGCGCCGGGTAATCGAGCACGTGATTGACGTTGGCGGCGTTGTGCACCAGCGCGCCGTATTCGCGGTCGATGTCTTCGTACACATCCGCCGCCAGCCCCAGCCGTGGCTGGCTGATGTCGGCGGCATGCACCCGCACCCGGCTCAGGTCCAGATGCTCCAGGCGGTTGTCGCGCAGGGCCTGGGCAAAACGTGCGGCGGCTGATTGCGTGGGCGTTTCCCGCACCAGGCAGGCTACCTCGCTGGCGCCCCATTCCAGCAGCGCCTGGACGATGTGCACGCCGAGGAAACTGTTGGCGCCGGTGACCAGCACCTTGTGCACATCGCCCAGTTGGCTGATGGGCAGCACCTGCAGGTCGAGTTCGGCGTTGGCATCGGCGAACACCTGATCGAGGGACGCGTCCGGGCCGTCGTGGGCGGCGCCGTCGACCAGGGTCGCCAGGTTGCTCAGGGTCGGTGCCTCGATAAAGCGGTTGATCGACAGGCCGCGGCCGAACTGTTCGCGAATCGCCAGCAGCAGGCGCGACAGCAAAATCGAGTGGCCGCCGAGGTTGAAGAAGCTGTCATCGGTGCCGATGTCCTCGGCCGGCAGTTCCAGCAGTTCGGCCCACAGTTGCAGCAGGTGCTGTTCAGTGGCGTTCTGTGGCAGGCGTCGCCGGTGGTTGCTGCCTGGGGTACGCGGCAGGGCCAGCAGGGCGCGGCGGTCGACCTTGCCGTTGGCGGTGCAGGGCATGCTCGGCAGCGCGATGTAGGCGCTGGGCTGCATGTAGTCCGGCAAGCGCTGGCGCACCTGCTCGCGCAGGGTTTGCAGTGCGTCGCCGGCGGCGTTCGGCTGGGCCAGGTAGGCGAGGATCCGCCGCTGCTCGTCGATCACCACCGCCACCTGGCGGAACAGCTGGCCGTCTCGCAGGCAGTGTTCGATCTCTTCGGGCTCGACCCGGAACCCGCGGATCTTCACCTGGTTGTCCCGCCGCCCGCAGATCTCGATGCCGTTGTCGGTCCACTGGCCGATATCCGCGGTGCGATAGACCCGCAGTCGGCGCCCGTCCGGCAGGTCCAGGGTCAGGTAGCGTTCGGCGCTTAGCGCCGGGTTGTTCAGGTAGCCGAGGCCGACACCGGGCCCGGCCAGGTACAGCTCGCCGGGGGTACGGTCGGGCAGCGGTTGCAGCTGTTCGTCGAGGATCAGCACCTGGCTGTTGGCGATCGGCAGGCCGAGGTTGCGCGGGTTGTCGTCGACGCGCAGGCGGCGGGTGGTGGCCAGCACCGTGGTTTCGGTCGGGCCGTAGATGTTGTGCAGCGCGCACTGGTCGGCCAGGCGCTGGATGACGAAGGGTTCGCAGACGTCGCCGCCGGTCACCAGATGCCGCAGGCCCAGCGGCTGCTCCAGGGGCAGGATGCTCAGCAGCGCCGGCGGCAGGAAGGCGTGGCTGACCCGCTGGCGCTGGAGCAGGGCCAGCAGTTGCCGCGGGTCGCGCCGCTGGTCCTGGTCGGGGACCACCAGCAGCGCGCCACAGAGGAAGGTGGGCAGGATATCCAGCAGCGAGGCGTCGAAGTTGATGGTGGAGAACTGCAGCACCCGGCTGTCTGGGTCCAGCTCTACATGGCCGCTGTACCAGGCGCAGAAGTGGCTGAGATTGCCCTGGCTGAGCAACACGCCCTTGGGTTGGCCGGTGGTGCCCGAGGTGTAGATCGCCACGCAGGGCGCCTCTGGCGGCGGTGCCTGGCGCAGCAGCGGGAGGCAGTCCTCGGCGGCGTCATGCAGCAGGGGGCGTACATCGAGTTGCGCCAGCTCGAGGTCGGCCAGGTCTTCGCAGCCGTCGTGCAGCAGCAGGGTGGCGCCGGCGTTGTCGAGAATGTAGCGCCGCCGTTGCGCCGGGTGCTCCGGGTCCAGCGGCAGGTACACCGCGCCACAGCCGAAGGTCGCGAGAATCGCGGCATATAGGGCCGCCGACTTGGGCAGGCACAGGCCGATCACCGGTGGTTGGCCAGAGGCTGGAGGCAGGTGTCGCAGCATCTGCCGCTGCAGGTTGCAGCTCAGCTGGTGCAGGGTCTGGTAGCTGTAGTCGATGCCCTGGATATTCAAGGCCGGGCGCTGGGCGAAGGACAGCAGGCTCTGGTCGAGGCGCTGGGCGATCGGCACCTGCATCTCGCGCAGCAAGGTCGGTGTCGGCTGTGGGTTATGCCGGTGCTCGAAGGCCAGCGAGTCCAGGCGCTCCAGGCCCAGCAGCGGTTCGCTGGGTTCGTCCAGGGTCGCGAGCTGGTGGAAAAACGCCGCGCCGCGGGAAAAACCACTGACCAGCCGCGCGGTGCTGGCGACCAGCCTGGCCACCGCGCTGCCGCGCAGGGCCTGGCCATTGCCGCTGGCCTCCGGCAGCAGGCTCGCCTGCTCGATCAGCCGAGTGTCGTGGCGGTGGAACAGACGCACCTGCGGCAGCCCGGGCGCCGCTTGGGCGATCAGGGCAATGCGCAATTCCAGGCGCGCGGTGTCCGCTGCGAGGGGCGGTGAATCCCTCAGACTGCCGTCGTCGATCAACAGATGGGGCCGCAGCCCCTCGGCGTTGGCGATGGCTTGCGGCGAGTCCAGCCGCCGCACCAGATGGCCGTGGCGCTCCAGCTCCATGGCCAGTTCGTTCAGGGCCTGGCTGCGGCCCGTCAACACAATGTCGAGGCGTCTCATGCTCGGGTCCCTCCGTTAGGGCAGGTAGTCGGCCAGTGCGTCCTGGACGCAGGCCGAATCCAGCATCGAACTGCTGCGCAAGAAGCGCAGGATGTTGGCGATCAGCGGGTGATGGCGGTTGATCGGGTAGGCCAGGGCGGCTGCCTCCTCGCGCAGCGCCTGCTTGATCGGGGCGGCGACGGGCAGTTGCTCGATCAGCCGCAAGTCGAAGTCCTTCTGAATGTCGTTGGTCAGGTACTGCGTGATGAACACCGGCAGCACCCGGGCGATCTCCGCGCGGTCGGCATCGCTGGCGCCGTGCCAATAGATGCGCACCAGCCGCGACCAGAAACCCGAATGCCGGCCTTCGTCCTGCAGGTGGTCGGCCATCAGGCCCTTGATCGACTGCTTGACTGTGTCGTCCTTGGCGAAAGCGGCGACATCGTTGGTCACGGTGTTTTCGGCGATGGCCACGCAGACCAGCTCCATCGCGTCGCGCAGGTGTGCGGGGGCCAGCCGCAGGGCGGCGGGGATGGCCCGGCTGAGTTCGATTTCCCGGGGCAGCTCGATGGGCTCGATGCCGCTCATGGCGATGGTCTGCTGCATGAAGTCCATCGCCACCAGCGCGTGGTAGTCCTCGTCCACCACCACGGTCATGGCGTCGTAGCGACAGGCGTAGGGGAAGGCAATGGCGAAGCGATTCTTGGCGATGTTGCGGGCGGTCTTGTCCACCAGCTCGGTCTCGAAGATCACCACGTCGTTGATGAACTTGTAGAGGCTTTGCACCAGCACGAAGTCCCGTAGATGGGCACAGTGGTCGAGGAAGCCCTGGCTGTGCACCAGGGGCTGGCGGCTCAGGGGGTAGATCAGCTTGTCGTCGTCCTCGAGCATGCGCCGCGGCCGGGTGCGGATGGTCGCGCGCTCTTCCCAGGTGTCGGCGAAGGATTGGTAGTCGAGGGCGTTCATGCGCTCACCCCGATCGCCGATTCGGCCATGCTCAGGCGCAGCCCGTCCCACAGGGCGATGCGGCTGTCCACCGCGGCGATAGCCGCCGCGTACACCTCCTGCTGGCGTTGCGGGTCGCCAGCCACCAGCCGCTGCAGCAGCTGTTCCGCGGCCGGGCCGTGGTCGTCGGAGTCGACTTCGATATGGCGTTGCAGGTAGTAGCGAAAGGTCGGCGCCTGCTCGATGCCGATGCCCCAGTCGTCGAGGATGCGCTGGAACATTCGCGGGATGACGCTTTCCCGGCCATGGAGAAAGGCCGCCGCCAGGCAATGGGTCGGCGCCTGCACGGCGGTGTGCACGGTCTGGCGGACAAAGGCGCTGGCAGCCGGGTCAGCGTCGACGCTGTGCAGGGCGGTGTCGAAACTCACACCCTCCTGTTGCAGCGCGACGAAGCGTTCCACGACCCCGGTGGTGGCGCCGACTTCGCGCATGGCGTCCAGGTACAGCTCGAAATGGCTGTAATGGCCTTGCCCGGGGCGATCGTCGGATTCTTCGCCGAGCACGATCTCGTTGATCAGCCGCGCGGCGCGAGGGTCCCGCGGCGGTAGCCAGGGCAGGCGCACGCAGGTCAGTTCCTGTTGCAGGCGCTTGGTCAGCGACATGAAGTCCCACACGGCGAAAACATGGGCCTGCATGAAGCGTTGAAGAACCGCGAGTGTGTTGATTTCGGCAAAAATGGGATGGGCGCTGAGTGTGGCCTTGCGGGCGTCGAGAAGTTCTTTGCTGGCGTTCATTTAGGCTGCCTGTCTGAGATGTCAAAGTGTGTTTTATTGGCCGATTAGTTGCGGCTCGTATAGGTGTTTTAACCAGTGCTTATTTGTTGCGGGCGAGCAGGGGCCTCAAACCTGAGTTGATAATCTGGAAAGTTTTATAGTGCTGGCCGGTCTATCCGTTAAAGAACCGTCGTCTTGGCGTTATGGGCTTTCGATAGCCAATAGAACCGAGGCTTGCCAGGTGATCATGAACGGCTGCTCGACGTTGTTTAATGTCGGCGGAGAAAAAACTAATACAGGAGAAAGTGTCGGGCAAGTTGTTTTTATAATACTTTTCTAACTTGTATTTTTGTCGTGCGACAAGTTGCTGCAAAACTTCTGGTTCAAGTTTTGTTGAGATGAAGTTGCCCCTTCCGACTTATATAGGTCAGAATTTTTAACGCTGAGTGAGTGCCTCACTCGAAGCAAACTTCGAAGCGCTGAGTTGAAGTCGTTGAATATCTGGGAGAAGGCATGCGGGAGCCGATCCCGGTCATGCCCTCCAGTCGCTGGGCTCCTTGCGTGGGTCTGCAGATCGACGTGTGCGGACAAGCCTGCGCGCCACTCACGTCCCTTTTTCAGTCGGCGACAGCAAGAGTGGGCCCAAATCGCCGGCTGAGCCATCGTCGGCGGGCCTGGGAGGGCAGGAGCGGGGGAGGAAGATGGCGGATTATTCGCCGAGCAGGCCCAGGTGGATATTGATGATCTGCAGCAGGCGCTGGCGCTGGGACTTGATGAAGAAGTGATTGCCGGCCACCTCGATCAGCTCGAACTCACGGTGGGTGAACTCGCGCCAGTTGGCCATGTTGCTGGCGGGGGCCAGCGGGTCCTCGCTGCCATAGAAGGCGGTGAGGGGAATGTCGAGGTTGCCGCTCGACAGATCGCGCCAGGATTCGAACAGCTTCAGGTCGGCGCGCAGCAGCGTTTCGTACTGGTTCCGGCTGGCCTGGTCGCGGGGGATTTCGATCGGCGTGGCGCCCAGCGACAGCATGGCTTCCTGGAAGGGCGCCGCGGGCAGCATGTGCAGCAACGGCCGGGGCGATGGGTAGTCGGGGCTGCGGCAGGCGGAAATGAACAGGTGGCGGGTCTGGCCGGGGTAGTGCGCCTGGGCGTGCTTGGCGGTTTCGTAGGCCAGCATCCCGCCCAGGCCATGGCCGAACAGGGCGTGGGGCTTGGCCAGCAGAGGGCGCAGTGCAGGGAAGGTGTCGGCCAGCAGCCGCGGCCAGTCGTCGACCGGGGTTTCGGCCTGGCGGCTGCCGTGGCCGGGCAGTCGCACCAGCACCAGCTCGATGTGTCCGCCCAGCCCGGTGGACCAGTTGCGCAGCTGTTCCGGGTCCGCGCCGGTCTGCGGAAAGCAGATGAGCCGGGTTTTCGCCGGCTCGCCGGAGTTGAGCACCATCAGCCATTTGTCATTGCGCGCGTGCACTGCTTTTCCTTAAGCCGGTGTGCCGGTCATTGAGTGTTGCATGGTGGCCGCGTCATGCCGCCGTTGTCGCTGTCAGCCCTCGGCGGTCCGTTCAAGGTAGTCGCGAATGGTCTTCGCGGCCTTTTCCAGATGGCCGCGCAGCACCTCCACCGCTCGCTCGACGTCCTTGGCCTCGGCGGCGTCGGTCATGGCGTTGTGGTCGTCCTGGGTCAACTTGCCCAGGCCCATGGAAGACAGATGGAAGCGCAGGAAGCGTTCTTCCTCGTTCAACTCGAGCTCGATCAGGCGCAGTAGCTTCTGGTTCGGCGCCCGGTGGTACAGCGACATGTGGAACAAGCGGTTGAGACGGCCGATTTCGGCGTGGTCGGTTTCGTTTTCCAGCTGCGCGATGTAGCCACGGGCCTGGGCGATATCCTCGGCGTCGAGCAGCGGGATCGACAGGCGCAGCGCCTCCAGTTCCAGCAGCAGGCGCAGGCCGTAGGTTTCCACCGCGTCATAGCCGATCAGTTCGGCGACCACCGCGCCTTTGTGCGGTACCACATGCAACAGCGATTGCGCTTCGAGCTGGCGCAAGGCCTCGCGCACCGGCATGCGGCTGACGCCGAAGAGGTCGGCCAGATCCTGCTGGCGCAGCGCCGTGCCGCTGGGCAGGCGGCCGTCGAGAATCGCCGCGCGCAGGGTTTCCTCGATCACCGAGCGCGCGAGGTGGGCGGGGATTGGCCCGCTGACTGCGATCTTGCTCAAGGGCCTCGGTTTTTCTGTCACGTTAACGCTATCCTGTTTTCTGAGGTTTGGATCCAATGGACGCTAGATAGCGCCCTGCAGCTTGTCAAACCAGCCGTCTGGGCCCTGTCGTGGATTTTGCCGGCGCTGATTCTCGTGGCAGCCCTCCTGAGGCTCAAGCACTGGCCGATAAACGAACAGGTCCCTGCTTTCAGCTTAGCGTCTCCAGAGGGGCTGTGATTGTAAGGTGCCATTGTCTTTTGGCGGACCAACCTGCACCATCCTTCGACCCACGACAGCTCCCATGGACTCTTCGCATTGGCGGCACGTTTAGCTCTTTCTCGGACCCTGCGCTGGCTGTTTTCGGCGCTGCTGCTGGCCGGCTTGCTGCTGGGTGGCCTGCAGGCCGATTGGGACTTTTCGCAGATCAGCCGCCGCGCCACGGCGCTGTACGGGCCGCTGGGCGAAGGGCAGAAGCGCATCGACGCCTGGCAGCAGCTGCTGGCGACCCAGAACCAGGCCAGCGAGATGGAACAGCTCAAGGTGGTCAACCTGTTCTTCAACAAGAACATGCGCTACGTGGAAGACATCGACCTGTGGCATCAGGTGGATTATTGGGAAACCCCGGTCGAGGCCCTGTGGAAGGGTGCCGGCGATTGCGAGGACTATGCGATCGCCAAGTATTTCAGCCTGCGCCACCTCGGTGTTTCCAGTGACAAGCTGCGCATCACCTACGTCAAGGCCCTGCGCCAGAACCGCGCGCACATGGTGTTGACCTACTATTCAAGCCCGGAGGCCATGCCGTTGGTCCTCGACAGCCTGATCGACGCCATCCAGCCGGCCAGCCAGCGTACCGACCTGCTGCCGGTGTACGCCTTCAATGCCGAGGGCCTGTGGCTGCCCGGCAAGGGCAGCAAGAAAGTCGGTGACACCAAGCGCCTGTCCCGGTGGCAGGACGTGTTGAAGAAAATGCAGGCCGAAGGTTTTCCGGTCGAGACGACTCACTAGGAGCACGAGCTCAGATGTCTTTGTTCAAACAACTGTTGATCGCAATCTGTCTGTTCCTGGTGGTCGCCTTCAGCGGCAGCTTCATGGTCAGCCTGGAAAGTTCGCGCACCCAGTACGTCAACCAGCTGCGCTCCCATGCCCAGGACGCGGCCACGGCGCTGGCCTTGTCCCTGACCCCGAACATCGACGACCCGGCGATGGTCGAGCTGCTGGTCAGCTCGATTTTCGACAGCGGCTACTACTCAAGCATCCGCGTGATCAACCAGGTCACCGAAGAGGTCATGGTCGAGCGCAGCGGCACGCCCGAGGTCAGCGACGTACCGGACTGGTTCGTCAAGCTGATCGGCCTGGAGCCGGCCGGCGGCGACGCCCTGGTCAGCCGTGGCTGGCAACAGGCGGCGCGGGTCGAGGTGGTCAGCCATCCGATGTTCGCCGTCGCCAAGCTCTGGCAAAGCGCCTTGGGCAGCCTCGGCTGGCTGCTGCTGTGCGGTGCCGTGAGCGCGGTGCTGGGGGCCTTGCTGCTGCGCCGCCAGCTCAAGCCGCTGGACTACATGGTGCAGCAATCCCACGCCATTGCCCGCCGCGAATTCCTCAGCCTGCCCGAGTTGCCGCGCACGCCGGAACTGCGCCGCGTGGTGCAGGCGATGAACCAGATGGTCGAGAAACTCAAGGCGCTGTTCCAGGAACAGGCCGAGCGCAGCGAAAGGCTGCGGGTCGAGTCCTATCAGGACAACCTGACCGGCCTGGCCAACCGTCGTTACTTCGAGATGCAGCTCAATGCCCGGGTGAGCAACCCGGAACAGGCCAGCTCCGGCTACCTGCTGTTGCTGCGGGTCAAGGACCTGGCCGGCCTGAACCAGCGCCTGGGCGGGCAGCGCACCGACCAGCTGCTGCAGGCGGTGGGCGAACAATTGCAGCGTGAGTGCGCGCGGTACCCGGAAACCCACAACCTGGTGACCCGCATCCGCGGTGGCGAATTTGCCGTGCTGGCGCCGGGGCTGGTGCGCGAAGAGGCGCTGCAGCTGGCGCAGAACCTGGAAAACGCCTTGGCCAGCCTGCACGCCACCGGCGCCACCGACGTGGCGTCCGTGGCCTCCATCGGCCTGGCGCCTTTCGTCCATGGCGACTCACCGCAGGCGGTGCTCGGCCTGGGCGACCAGGCCCTGGCCCAGGCCGAAGCCCAGGGCGATACGAGCTGGGCCTGCCTGGACCACGACGCGGCGGCCAGCGTCGGCGACGACCATCACGCCTGGCACACCCTGCTGGACGGGGCCTTGAGCCAGCAGCGGTTCGAACTGTACTTCCAGCCGGTGGTCGCGACCCGCGATACCGCGTTGGTGCTGCATTACAAGGTGCTGTCGCGCTTGCTCGACGAGCAGGGCCAGACCATTGCCGCCGGGCGCTTCCTGCCGTGGCTGGAGCGCTTTGGCTGGACCTCGCGCCTGGACCTGCTGATGCTCGAACAGGTGCTCAAGCAGATGGCCGGGCATCAGGACTCGCTGGCATTGAATCTGTCGGCCGCGACCCTGGCCGACCCGCAGGCCTTGAACAAGGTGTTCGAGATCCTGCGCCAGCACTCCAGCCTGGGGCCGCGCCTGACCCTGGAGATCGGCGAAGAGCAGTTGCCTGAACAAGCGCTGCTGGAACAACTGACCCGCCGCTTGCGCGAGCTGGGTTTCTCCCTGAGCCTGCAGCGTTTCGGCGGGCGCTTCAGCATGATCGGCAACCTGGCGCGCCTGGGCCTGGCCTACCTGAAGATCGACGGCAGCTACATCCGCGACATCGACCAGGAAAGCGACAAGCGCCTGTTTATCGAAGCCATCCAGCGCGCCGCCCACAGCATCGACCTGCCGCTGATCGCCGAGCGCGTGGAAACCGAAGGGGAGTTGCAGGTGATTCGCGAGATGGGCCTGTACGGCGTCCAGGGCCGCCTGGTCGGCGAGCCCGCGCCCTGGCGCTGAGGCGCTGAACGAAGATCGCCGGCCAGCGGCGCCCGCACAGGTGCGGGAACCGCTGGCCGGCGATTATCAGATCAGGCCGGTTTCGTCGTCGTTGATCAGGTGGCTCAGGCCACCCAGCGCCTCACGCGCCTGGGTCCGGTCCATCAGCTTGGCCTGGGCCGCCGGTGGCAGGTCGGTGACGCGAATCACGCCCTTGCTGGTCAGCACCTGAATCAAGTCGTCGAGTACCCGGATCATTTCCAGGTCGCTCTGCTTGAGTTGTTTCAGGCTGACTTCCACCACCTCGTTGGCGAACCACTGCTGGATCTCATTGTGGTCGGCCGCCAGTGTTTCCGTGGCCTCGGCGTAAGGTGTGGCCTCCACGCGAACCAGTTGGCCCTGTGCATCGCGTTGCACGTAGAACATGGGGAATCCCTCTAGATATGGTCCGGCATCATGCTGTCAGCAGCATAGGCCAACGGCGCGCTTAGGTCGCGAGTATGCGACGTGGCGGCACAATCGTCACGGTGGGAAGAACCGGCCACCCAGGACGGGTGGCCGGTCGACCGTGGATCAGCTGTTGTTGTGATCGATCTTGATGGTCGGGTCGCTACCGGCGATCAGCGAGTTGATGTTGGTGTTGGACCAGTTGTTGCCCTCCAGCTTGATCGTCACGTCCGCGTTGGCAATGCCGCCGGCCGCGTTGAGCTTGCCTTCGGAACTGACCTGCAGGGTCGAGGTACCGTCCACTGTGGTGATCTTCAGGAAGTTGTCGATGGTGCTGGCGCTCTCGCCCTGCAACAGGTCCCGCAGGTCGATACGGTCGCCTTCGCTGGCCTTGAAGTCCTTGATCACGTCATTGCCGGTGTCGCCGGCCTTCCAGACGAAGGTGTCGGCACCCGAGCCGCCGATCAGGATGTCATTGCCCGCGCCACCGATCAGCGTGTCGTTGCCGGTACCGCCCAACAGGATGTCGTTGCCCTTGCCACCGTCGAGCAGGTCGTTGCCGCCCTGGCCGAAGATGATGTCGTTGCCGGCGCCGCCCAGCAGCGTGTCATTGCCGTCATGGGCCCCGGACACATCGAAGTCGGTGTAGTGCTCGGTGATGTACTGGTGCACGTTGCTGGTGGTGACGCTGCTCGCGGCCACGCCAGTCTTCTGCGCCACGAAGGCCTGCATGGCCTGGTAGCCCTCGCCGGCGATGCCGTTGAAGCTCACCAGGTCGCCGAAGATGATGTCGTTGCCGTTGCCGCCGTTGACCGTGTCGGCTCCCGGCATGGTCGCTTCGGTATGGCCGAGGATAGCGTCGGCCAGGTTCGACGGGTCGATATTGGTCTGTGGGGTGCTGTCGGTGTCGTACGGCTTCAGGTCGTTGAGGCTGACATCGTTGTTCAGGCCGATCGCTTCCACCTGCGACAGGTTGCTCAGCAGGGTGAAGCTGCTGGTGGAGTTGCTGGTGGTGGCGTTGTTGGTGTAGCTGCCTGCGCCGCCCAGGCTGGACAGCTCATAGGTGCCATCACCCTGGGCATGCAGGGTGCCAGCGTTGTAACTGGACCAACTGCCCCAGGCCTGCGTCCATACCGTGACGCTGCCGCTGCTGTTGATATCGATCAGGTGCGTGCTGTCCGGTTGCAGCCGGACGGTATCGCCCAGCTGATAGTTGCTGGTCGTGATCACGTTATCGAGCCTGACGCTGCCGTACAGGATTGGGTTGGTCTGCTCGCCGGTCTGGTAGAACGTCGGTTTGCCGTCGGTGATGAAGTACGTCAGGTTGGTGGCGTTGGTATTGCTGGTGGCCGCGCTGCTCTGGAAGAAGTTGGCCGTGGTCTTGAACACGTCCTCATAGTTGGTGCCGCCGCCGGACGCCATGCTGTCCAGAATCGCCTTGAGCTGGGTCAGGGCGTTCGGATCGTTGAGGTTTACCGAAACCTGCTTGTTGACCTGGGTATCGAAGTCCGCCAGGAAGACGTTCACGGTGCCCGAGGTGCTGCTGCCCAGGCTGTTTTTCAGGGTGTTGAACACCGTGGTCAGCGAGTTCTTGGCGGCGGTGAGCGAGGCGTCGCTCATGCTGCCGGAGCTGTCGACCATGAATGCGATGTTGTAGTTCTTGCCTTGCACCACGTTCAGGCCGGCGACGTCGGCGACCATGATGTCGTTGCCCTCGGTGCCGACGAAGTTGTCGTCGCCCGCCGTGGCGACGCTGGCGCTGTAGGTCGCCGGGTACACCGTGACCGGGATCTGCGCGGTGCTGCTGGCCGAGCCGCCCAGGGACTCGGTGGAGGTCGAGGTCACGGTCAGGTTGAACGAGCCGTTGTAGTGCGACGGCGGGGTCAGGGTCAGGGTACCCAGGTTCCAGCCGGTGACATTGACTTCGCTGACGCTGCCGCCCGCAGTGAAGGTATGACCGGCGCCATCGCTGAGCACCGAACCGGCCGGAATGCCGCCGATCTTCACGCTCAGGCTTTCCGAACCGTCGGTATCGGTCAGGGCGGTGGTGATCTTCGACAGTTTGACGCTGCCACCTTCGGCACCCTCGTTGAGCTTGTAGCCGTCGTAGTAGCCCTCGCCGTTGCTGCCGTGCAGCTCGGAAAGGGTGACGCCGGCATTGTTCAGCGCGGTTTCGCTCGGGTACATCGGGATGTTGGCGTTGCTCAGGTCGACCGGTGTGCTGCCATTGACCGACAGGTTGACGTCATAGGTGCCCGGGCCGCTCTGGTTGGCGTGGTAGATGTCCAGGGTGTAGTAGCCGCTGGTGGTCGGGGTGAACGAACCGCTGATGCTGCCACCGGCCCCCCAGGTCGCGGTGGCCACGTTCTTGCCGCCGATGGTGATCAGCAGGCTGTCGTCGCCGACACCGCTGAAGCTGTAGGTCTTGCCGGCTTCGAGGTAGATCAGGCCGGAGGTCTTCGAGCCGCTGCCGCCGGCCACGCTGGCGTCGGACTGGGCGTTGGTCACCGTCGTGCTGCTGGTCGGGTTGCCGGAGTTGTTGAACACGGTTTTCAGCGCATCGCCAGTGATGCCGTTGCCGTTGGTACCCAGGCCGCTGAGGCTGGTCCAGGACTCCTTGAGCAGGCCGATGGAGTTCACGCTGTTGCTCGCCACGCCCAGGGTCGGCGCATCGGCCACCGGGGTGATGTCGATCTTCACGGTGCCGGTGGTGCCCAGGGCCTGGCCGTCGGTTGGCTGGAACTTGATCTGCGCGTAGTCGGCCTGCTGGTTGCCCACGCCGCTGCCGTTGTAGCCGTCGACACCCGACTCGTTGGCATCCGGGGTGAAGCGCAGCTTGCCGGCGTCGATATCGGCCTTGCTGAAGGTCTGGTTGCTGGCCACGTCCTTCCAGGTCGAGCCGTCGAGGTATTGCAGCTTGCCGTCACCCGGCAGCTGGGTGATTTTCACCCCGAGGCTGGCCGCAGGGCTGTCCACGTCGCTGACGCCGAAGGTGGCCCAGGTCAGGGTCAGGGCGGTGTCTTCGGTACCGGTCACGGCGCCGCCGGTGGCCACTGGCGCGTCGTTCACCGCCACCACGTTGACCGTGGTGGTGGCGACGTTGGAGTAGTTGCTGCCATCGGTCACCGTCACGGTGATGGTCCGCGGCGTGGTGCTCGGGTCCTCACTGTTGTTGGTGAAGGTGATGTTCTTGATCTGCTGCATGTAGTCGGCCAGCGTCGCATTGCCGGACAGGGTCAGGGTGATGGTGCCCGCCTGGCTGTTGGCATTGATGGTGATGCCGTTGACGCTGTTGCCCAGGTTCAGCTCATCGCCCGGCTGACGGTTGGTCAGCACGATGGTGGCGCCGGTCAGCATCGTGCTGTCCGGGTCGGTGATCGACAGGTCGGTATCGCCAATGGACACGCCTGGGCCGCTGGTGCCTTCGGTAAAGGTCACCTTGTAGTCGGCCCCGGTGGCGCCGCTGGAGTTGTTGGCATCCAGGTCGAGGACCGGTGGCGCATCGTTGTCGATGATCGAAGTGGTGACGCTGCCATTGGTGCCGCTGACCACCAGGTTCTCGAAGTTGCCGCCGGTGGCCGAGTCGATCTTGACCACGAAGTTTTCCGTGCCCTCGGTGATCTTGTCGTCGATGGTGGCGACGTTGAAGCTGGCGCTGCTGGAGCCCGCCGGGATCTTCACGGTGTACACGCCGGTGAAGTCCGAGCCGTCGGCGGCGGTGCCGCTGTAGCTGATCTTCAGGGTGACCTCGGTTTGCGCCGGGCTGGTCAGGCTGACGGTGTAGGTCGCGGCCTGGCCTTCGGTGACCGAGGTGCTGCCGTTGATGCTCGCAGTGGTCGTATTGATGGTGTCGGTGACGCTGGTCACGGCCGGCGTGGTGCTGGGCACCAGGTTCTCGAAGTTGCCGCCGGTGGTGCTGGCGATACTGGCGCTGACGTTGCCGGCGTCGATGTACACATCGTCGCTCGGCGCGGCCACGGTCACGCTGCCGGTGGTGGCGCCGGCGGCGATGTTGATCACCGCGCCGTTGCTCAGGGTCACGGTCATGGCCGTGCCGGTGGCGTTGGTCAGGGTCGCGGTGTAGACGATCGAACCGCCTTCGGCCACGGTGCTGGTGGCGCTGAGCGACAGGTTGGTGGTGTCCGGAGTGTCGGTCACGGTGGTGCTGACCGGCGTCTTGTCGGCCACCAGGTTCTCGAAGTTGCCGCCGCTGACGGTGCTGATCGAGTTGCTCAGTGGCGTGTGGCCAACCAGGACATCGTTAGGCGCGGTGATGCTCACCGACCCGGTGGTCTGGCCGACCGCGATGGTGATCTTCTCGCCATTGGCCAGGGTCACCACGACCGGGCTGCCGGTGACCGGCGAGGTCACGGTGGCGGTGTAGGTCACGGCGCCGCCTTCGACCGCCGACGGCGTCGCCTTCAGGCTGACGGTCGAGGTGTCGATGGTGTCGGTGACGTTGGTGACCGCAGGCGTAGTGCTCGGTACCAGATTCTCGAAGTTGCCGCCGGTGGCAGTCTGGATGGTGGCTTGCACGGTGCCGGCGTCCTTGTAGACGTCGTCGCTCGGCGCGGCCACGGTCACTGTGCCGGTGGTGGCGCCGGCGGCGATGTTGATCACCGCGCCGTTGCTCAGAGTCACGGTCACCGGAGTGCCGGCGGCGTTGGTCAGGGTGGCGGTGTAGACGATCGAGCCACCCTCGGCCACGGTGCTGGTGGCGCTGAGGGTCAGGGACGTAGTGTCCGGCGTATCGGTGACCGTGGTGTTGGCCGGATTGCTGTCGACCGCCAGTTTTTCGTAGTTGCCGCCGGTGGCGTTGGTGATGGTGGTGCTCAGGGAGCTGCCACCCGCCAAGGCATCGTTAGGCGCCACGAAATTCACGGTACCGCTGCTGGCGCCGACCGGAATGGTGATGGTCTGGCCATTGGACAGAGTGACCACGACCGGCGAACCGGTTACTGGAGCGGTAACCGACGCGGTGTAAACCACCGTGCCGCCTTCGGCCACATTCGAAGTCGCGGTGAGGCTGACGGTCGAGGTGTCGATGGTGTCGGTGACGTTGGTCACAGCCGGCGTGGTGCTTGGCACCAGATTCTCGAAGTTGCCGCCGGTGGCAGTCTGGATGGTGGCTTGCACGGTGCCGGCGTCCTTGTAGACGTCGTCGCTCGGTGCGGCCACGGTCACGGTGCCGGTGGTGGCGCCGGCGGCGATGGTGATCACCGCGCCGTTGCTCAGGGTCACGGTCACCGGAGTGCCTGCGGCGTTGGTCAGGGTGGCGGTGTAGACGATTGAGCCGCCCTCGGCCACGGTGTTGGTGGCGCTGAGGGTCAGGTTGGTGGTGTCCGGGGTATCGGTAACCGAGGTGTCGGCAGGCTTGCTGTCGACATCGAGTTTTTCGTAGTTGCCGCCCGTTGCGCCAGTGATGGCGGTGCTCAGGGAACTGCCACCCGCCAAGGCATCGTTAGGCGCCACGAAATTCACGGTACCGCTGCTGGCGCCGACCGGAATGGTGATGGTCTGGCCATTGGACAGAGTGATCACGACCGGCGAACCGGTTACTGGAGCGGTGACCGACGCGGTGTAAACCACGGTGCCGCCTTCGGCCACATTCGAAGTCGCGATGAGACTGACGGTCGAGGTATCGATGGTGTCGGTGACGTTGGTGACCGCAGGCGTAGTGCTCGGCACTAGGTTCTCGAAGTTGCCACCGGTGGCAGTCTGGATCGTGGCTTGCACGGTACCGGCGTCTTTGTAGACGTCATCGGCTGGAGCGGCCACGGTCACAGTGCCAGTGGTGGCGCCGGCCGCGATGGTGATTACCGCGCCATTGCTCAGGGTCACGGTCACCGGAGTGCCCGCGGCATTGGTCAGGGTCGCGGTGTAAACGATCGAACCGCCTTCGGCCACGGTATCGGTCGCAGCCAGGCTGAGGGTGGTGGTATCCGGAGTATCGGTGACCGAGGTATCAGCCGGCTTGCTGTCGATAGCCAGCTTCTCGTAGTTACCACCCGTAGCGTCCTTGATGGTGGTGCTCAGGGAGCTGCCGCCAGCCAGGGCATCGTTTGGCGCTACGAAGTTCACAGTGCCGCTGCTGGCACCGACCGGAATGGTGATGGTCTGGCCGTTGGAAAGGGTGACGACGACCGGCGAGCCGGTGACCGGAGCAGTCACGGAGGCGGTGTAAACCACGGTGCCGCCTTCGGCGACGCTAGGAGTAGCGGTCAGGCTGACGGTCGAGGTATCGATAGTGTCGGTGACGTCAGTAACGGCTGGGGTGGTGCTCGATACCAGGTTTTCAAAGTTGCCGCCGGTAGCGTCCTTGATGGTCGCCTCGACCTTGCCGGCATCCTTGTATACATCGTCAGCAGGCGCTGCGACGGTCACGGAGCCCGTGGTTGCGCCGGCGGCGATGGTGATCACCGCGCCATTGCTCAGGGTCACGGTCACCGGAGTGCCCGCGGTGTTGGTCAGGGTGGCGGTGTAAACAATAGAACCACCTTCAGCGACAGTGTCAGTCGCGCTGAGGGTCAGGTTGGTGGTGTCCGGAGTATCGGTCACCGAGGTGTCAGCAGGCTTGCTGTCGACATCGAGTTTTTCGTAGTTGCCACCGGTGGCGCCAGTGATTGTGGCGCTCAGGGAACTACCACCTGCCAGGGCATCGTTTGGCGCGGTGAAGTTCACGGTACCGGACGACTCGCCCACCGGAATGGTGATGGTCTGGCCATTCGACAGGGTTATCACTACCGGCGAACCAGTCACTGGAGCGGTGACCGATGCGGTGTAGACCACGACGCCACCTTCGGCCACGGACGGCGTGGCCGTCAGCGAAACGGTGCTGGTGTCGATGGTGTCGGTCACATTGGTGACCGCAGGCGTGGTGCTCGGCACCAGGTTCTCGAAATTGCCACCTGTGGCGGTCTGGATGGTGGCTTGCACGGTGCCGGCATCTTTGTAGACGTCATCGGCTGGAGCGGCCACGGTCACGGTGCCCGTGGTGGCGCCGGCCGCGATGGTAATCACCGCGCCGTTGCTCAAGGTCACGGTCACAGGTGTGCCCGCGGCGTTGGTCAAGGTGGCCGTATAAACGATCGAACCGCCTTCAGCGACAGTGTCAGTCGCTGTCAGGCTAAGGGTGGTGGTATCCGGGGTATCGGTCACCGAAGTCTCGGCAGGCTTGCTGTCGACATCGAGTTTTTCGTAGTTGCCGCCGGTGGCGCCAGTGATGGTGGTGCTCAGGGAGCTGCCACCCGCCAAGGCATCGTTTGGTGCGGTGAAGTTCACGGTGCCGGACGACTCACCCACCGGAATGGTGATGGTCTGGCCATTCGACAGGGTCACCACGACCGGCGCACCGGTTACTGGAGCGGTCACGGAGGCGGTGTAAACCACCACGCCACCCTCAGCAACGTTAGGTGTAGCGGTCAGGCTGACAGTCGACGTATCGATGGTATCGGTCACGTCGGTAACGGCTGGAGTCGTGCTCGGCACCAGATTCTCGAAGTTGCCGCCCGTAGTCTCTTTGATGCTGACTTCAACTTTGCCGGCATCCTTGTACACATCATCAGCTGGAGCCGCGACGGTGACGGAGCCAGTGGTGGCGCCGGCAGCAATGGTGATTATTGCGCCGTTCGACAGGGTCACGGTCACCGGAGTGCCAGCGGCATTGGTCAGGGTCGCGGTGTAAACGATCGAACCGCCTTCAGCCACAGTATCGGTCGCGCTGAGGTTCAGGTTGGTGGTGTCTGGCGTGTCGGTAACCGAGGTGTCGGCAGGCTTACTGTCGACATCGAGCTTCTCGTAGTTACCGCCAGTCGCACCGGTGATGGTCGTACTCAGGGAGCTGCCGCCTGCCAACGCATCGTTTGGCGCGGTGAAGTTCACGGTGCCGGAGGATTCACCTACAGGAATGGTGATGGTCTGACCGTTGGACAGGGTTACCACCACCGGCGAACCAGTCACTGGAGCGGTGACCGATGCGGTATAGACCACGACGCCGCCTTCGGCCACAGATGGAGTGGCGGTTAGCGAAACAGTCGAAGTGTCGATGGTATCGGTGACGTCGGTAACGGCTGGAGTCGTACTCGGAACCAGGTTCTCGAAGTTGCCGCCCGTAGTCTCTTTGATGCTGACTTCAACTTTGCCGGCATCCTTGTACACATCATCAGCTGGAGCCGCGACGGTGACGGAACCGGTAGTGGCGCCCGCTGCGATGGTGATCACCGCGCCGTTGCTCAGGGTCACGGTCACCGGAGTGCCAGCGGCATTGGTCAGGGTCGCGGTGTAAACGATCGAACCGCCTTCGGCCACGGTGTCTGTCGCGCTGAGCGTCAAGTTGGTGGTGTCTGGCGTATCAGTAACCGATGTCTCGGCAGGCTTGCTGTCGACATCCAGCTTCTCGTAGTTGCCACCGGTGGCGCCGGTGATGGTGGTGCTCAGGGAGCTGCCGCCAGCCAGGGCATCGTTTGGTGCCGTGAAGTTCACGGTACCGGACGACTCGCCCACCGGAATGGTGATGGTCTGGCCGTTGGACAAAGTGACGACTACAGGCGAACCAGTCACCGGGGCTGTCACGGACGCGGTGTAAACCACGGTGCCGCCTTCAGCAACGCTAGGCGTCGCGGTCAGGCTGACGGTCGAGGTATCGATGGTGTCAGTGACATCAGTCACAGCTGGGGTAGTGCTCGGAACCAGGTTCTCGAAGTTGCCGCCAGCAGTCTCTTTGATGCTGACTTCAACCTTGCCCGCATCCTTGTACACATCGTCCGCTGGGGCTGCGACGGTGACGGAACCAGTAGTAGCGCCTGCAGCGATGGTGATCACTGCGCCGTTCGATAGGGTCACGGTCACCGGAGTGCCGGCCGCGTTGGTCAGAGTCGCGGTGTAAACAATCGAACCACCCTCGGCCACGGTGTCGGTGGCGCTGAGGGTCAGGTTGGTGGTATCCGGAGTATCAGTAACCGAGGTCTCGGCAGGCTTGCCGTCAACGTCCAGCTTCTCGTAGTTGCCGCCCGTTGCACCGGTGATGGTGGTGCTCAGGGAGCTACCGCCCGCCAGGGCATCGTTTGGTGCGGTGAAGTTCGCGGTACCGGACGACTCGCCCACCGGAATGGTGATGGTCTGACCGTTGGACAGAGTGACGACTACCGGGGAGCCGGTTACTGGAGCGGTGACCGACGCGGTGTAAACCACGGTGCCACCCTCGGCGACGCTAGGAGTGGCGGTCAGACTGACGGTCGAGGTATCGATAGTGTCGGTAACGTCAGTAACGGCTGGGGTGGTGCTCGGTACCAGGTTTTCAAAGTTGCCGCCGGTGGCGTCCTTGATGGTCGCCTCGACCTTGCCGGCATCCTTGTATACATCGTCAGCAGGCGCTGCGACGGTGACGGAGCCAGTGGTAGCGCCTGCTGCGATGGTAATCACTGCACCGTTCGACAACGTTACGGTTACAGGCGTGCCGGCCGCATTGGTCAGAGTGGCGGTGTAAACGATCGAGCCGCCCTCGGCGACAGTGTCAGTCGCCGTCAGGCTCAGAGTAGTAGTGTCCGGGGTGTCGGTAACCGAGGTTTCGGCCGGTTTGCTGTCGACGTCCAGCTTCTCGTAATTACCGCCGGTAGCTTCCTTGATGGTGGTGCTCAGAGAGCTGCCGCCCGCCAGTGCGTCGTTAGGCGCGACGAAATTCACGGTACCACTGCTGGCGCCGACTGGGATGGTAATGGTCTGGCCGTTGGACAGGGTCACCACAACTGGCGAGCCAGTCACTGGCGCAGTCACGGACGCGGTGTAAACGACAACACCACCTTCAGCAACACTAGGCGTCGCGGTTAGGCTGACGGTCGAAGTGTCGATGGTGTCGGTGACGTTGGTCACCGCCGGTGCAGTGTTTGGTACCAGGTTCTCGAAGTTGCCGCCGGTGGCGGTCTGGATGGTGGCTTGCACGGTGCCGGCGTCTTTGTAGACGTCGTCGGCAGGAGCCGCCACGGTTACGGTGCCCGTGGTGGCGCCGGCGGCGATAGTGATGACCGCGCCGTTCGACAGAGTCACGGTGACCGGAGTCCCGGCTGCGTTGGTCAGGGTTGCGGTGTAAACGATCGAGCCGCCTTCAGCGACAGTATCGGTCGCGCTGAGGGTCAGGCTGGTGGTGTCCGGGGTATCAGTAACCGATGTCTCGGCAGGCTTGCTATCGACATCGAGTTTTTCGTAGTTGCCACCGGTAGCACCGGTAATGGCGGTGCTCAGAGAGCTGCCACCCGCCAGGGCATCGTTCGGTGCGGTGAAGTTCACGGTGCCGGAGGATTCACCTACCGGAATGGTGATGGTCTGGCCGTTGGACAGTGTGACGACTACAGGCGAGCCAGTAACCGGCGCAGTCACGGAGGCGGTGTAAACCACAACGCCACCTTCAGCCACGGACGGAGTGGCCGTCAGCGAAACGGTACTGGTGTCGATGGTATCGGTGACATCAGTCACAGCCGGAATGGTGCTCGGAACGAGGTTCTCGAAGTTGCCGCCTGCAGCATCCTTGATGCTGACTTCGACTTTGCCGGCGTCCTTGTACACATCGTCAGCTGGCGCCGCGACGGTCACGGAACCCGTGGTTGCGCCAGCAGCGATAGTGATTACTGCGCCGTTGCTCAAGGTGACCGTCACAGGTGTGCCGGCCGCATTGGTCAGGGTAGCGGTGTAAACGATCGAACCGCCTTCAGCGACAGTGTCAGTCGCTGTCAGGCTGAGGGTGGTGGTGTCCGGAGTGTCAGTAACCGAGGTATCGGCCGGCTTGCTGTCGACATCGAGTTTTTCGTAGTTACCGCCCGTTGCGCCGGTAATGGTGGTGCTCAAGGAGCTACCGCCAGCCAATGCATCGTTTGGCGCGGTGAAGTTCACTGTGCCGGACGACTCACCCACCGGGATGGTGATGGTCTGGCCGTTGGACAGGGTCACTACAACCGGCGAACCGGTTACTGGAGCGGTCACGGACGCGGTGTAAACCACGGTGCCGCCTTCGGCCACAGATGGAGTGGCTGTCAGCGAAACAGTGCTGGTGTCGATGGTGTCAGTGACATCGGTGACCGCTGGGATGGTGCTCGGAACCAGGTTCTCGAAGTTGCCGCCTGCAGCATCCTTGATGCTGACTTCGACTTTGCTGGCATCCTTGTACACATCATCAGCTGGAGCCGCGACGGTGACGGAGCCGGTGGTTGCGCCGGCGGCGATGGTGATCACCGCGCCGTTGCTCAAGGTGACCGTCACAGGCGTGCCGGCCGCATTGGTCAGGGTCGCGGTGTAAACGATCGAACCGCCTTCGGCCACGGTTTCGGTGGCGCTCAAGGTCAGGCTGGTGGTGTCTGGCGTATCAGTAACCGATGTCTCGGCAGGCTTGCCGTCAACGTCCAGCTTCTCGTAGTTACCGCCCGTTGCTCCGGTGATGGTCGCGCTCAGGGAGCTGCCGCCGGCCAGGGCATCGTTCGGTGCCGTGATATTGACGGTACCGGAGGATTCACCCACCGGAATGGTGATGGTCTGGCCGTTGGACAGGGTGACCACGACTGGTGAACCGGTCACCGGCGCGGTCACGGAGGCGGTGTAAACCACGGTGCCGCCTTCGGCTACAGACGGCGTCGCGGTCAGGCTGACGGTCGACGTATCGATGGTGTCAGTGACATCAGTCACGGCCGGGGTAGTGCTTGGTACCAGGTTCTCGAAGTTGCCGCCTGCAGCATCTTTGATGCTGACTTCGACTTTGCCGGCATCCTTGTACACATCGTCCGCCGGGGCT
>NZ_JACNDE010000055.1:0-28016 GCF_017351415.1 Pseudomonas sp. FW305-25
TCTCCGGTCCAGGCCGCCACGGTAAAAAAACCAATACGCAATCTCCCCTGCTTTACCCGGCCCGAACGGGCGAATCCTTGGCCCATGGCGGCTTGCGCCGGGCGGAGGATTTCATCGCAGTGCAAAAAAGTATCGATTCAAGTGTCAGGGATGATTTGTCAGCGCGGTCGTTGAGGGCTGTAATCAGCCCACATTCTTCCCAGCATCCGGAAGACACAACAACAATAACCGTCCTTCTGCCGCCCACCGGGCCCGGAAGAGGAGTGCACGATGAAACCCTGCATCAAAGCCCTGCTCGTCACCACTTGCATGACCTTAAGCGGCGTCAGCCTCGGCGCCCAGACCGTGACCATCGCCACCGTCAACAACAGCGACATGATCCGCATGCAGAAACTCTCGAAGGCCTTCGAGAGCGAGCATCCGGACATCAAGCTGAACTGGGTGGTGCTCGAAGAAAACGTGCTGCGCCAGCGCCTGACCACCGACATCGCCACCCAGGGCGGGCAATTCGACGTGCTGACCATCGGCATGTACGAAGCCGCACTGTGGGGCGCCAAGGGCTGGCTGCAACCGATGCAGGACCTGCCCGCCGCCTATGACCTGCAGGACATCTTCCCCTCGGTACGCGAAGGCCTGTCGGCCAAGGGCACACTGTACGCCCTGCCGTTCTACGCCGAAAGCTCGATGACCTACTACCGCACCGACCTGTTCAAGGATGCCGGCCTGGTCATGCCCGAACACCCGACCTGGGAACAGATCGGCGAGTTCGCCGGCAAACTCAACAAACCCGAGCAGGAACAGTACGGCATCTGCCTGCGCGGCAAGGCCGGCTGGGGCGAGAACATGGCCCTGATCACCACCCTGGCCAACGGTTTCGGCGCGCGCTGGTTCAATGAGCAGTGGCAGCCGGAGTTCAACGGGCCGGAATGGAAAAACGCCCTGGCCTTCTACGTCGACACCATGAAAAAGGCCGGCCCGCCCGGCGCCTCCAGCAACGGTTTCAACGAGAACCTGGCGCTGTTCAACAGCGGCAAGTGCGCGATCTGGGTCGACGCCAGCGTCGCCGGCTCCTTCGTCACCGACAAGGCGCAGAGCAAGGTCAGCGAACACGTCGGCTTTACCTACGCGCCGCAGCAGGTGACCGACAAGGGCAGCGCCTGGATGTACTCCTGGGCGCTGGCGATCCCCACCAGTTCCAAGGCCAAGGACGCCGCGCAAACCTTCGCCACCTGGGCCACGTCCAAGGAATACGGGGCCCTGGTCGCCGAGAAAGAGGGCATTGCCAACGTACCGCCGGGCACCCGCGCCTCCACCTACAGCGAGGCCTATATGCAGGCCGCGCCGTTCGCCAGGGTGACCCTGGAATCGCTGAAAGTCGCCGACCCGACCAGGCCGACCCTCAAGCCGGTGCCCTACATCGGTATCCAGCTGGTGACCATCCCCGAGTTCCAGGCCATCGGCACCCAGGTCGGCAAGCTGTTCTCCGCCGCGCTGATCGGCCAGACCACGGTCGACCAGGCCCTGGCCGCCGCGCAGCAGACCACCGAACGCGAAATGAAACGCGCCGGCTACCCCAAGTAATCCCCCATCCCTGTACCTGTAGGAGCGAGCTTGCTCGCGATGCTTTCCACGCCTTCGGCGTGATCGCGAGCAAGCTCGCTCCTACGGGAGGGAACGCATCTACACCTGAACGGTTGTGATCGCCATGAATACCTCGACTGCCAACGCTCATCTGCAAATCCCCCAGGCCGCGCGCAAGCGCCGCCTGCTCAACCCCGGCTGGTTCCTGGTCAGCCCCTCGGTGGCGCTGTTGCTGCTGTGGATGATCGTGCCGCTGGGCATGACCCTGTACTTCTCGCTGATCCGCTACAACCTGCTGTACCCCGGCGAGAACCAGTTCGTCGGCCTGGAGAACTTCACCTACTTCCTCACCGACTCGGGCTTCCTGCCCGGGGCCGCCAACACCCTGTTGCTGGTGGGCAGCGTGCTGCTGATCAGCGTGGTGTTCGGGGTGCTGATCAGCGCCCTGCTGGAGGCCAGCGAGTTCCTCGGCCGCGGCATTGTCCGGGTGCTGCTGATCTCGCCGTTCTTCATCATGCCCACGGTGGGCGCGCTGATCTGGAAGAACCTGATCTTCCACCCGGTGTCGGGGATTCTCGCCGCGGTGTGGAAGCTGTTCGGCGCCCAGCCGGTGGACTGGCTGGCCCACTACCCGCTGCTGTCGATCATCATCATTGTCTCGTGGCAGTGGCTGCCGTTCGCGATCCTGATCCTGATGACCGCCATGCAGTCGCTGGACCAGGAACAGAAGGAAGCCGCGCGCCTGGATGGCGCCGGGGCCATCGCGATCTTCTGGCACCTGACCCTGCCGCACCTGGCGCGGCCAATCGCGGTGGTGGTGATGATCGAGACCATCTTCCTGCTCTCGGTGTTCGCCGAAATCTTCACTACCACCAACGGTGGCCCGGGCTACGCCTCGACCAACCTCGCCTACCTGATCTACAACCAGGCGCTGGTGCAGTTCGACGTCGGCATGGCCTCGGCCGGCGGCCTGATCGCCGTGGTCATCGCCAATATCGCCGCGATCGTCCTGGTACGGATGCTCGGCAAAAACCTGACTGACAAGCCCTGAGGTGCGCGCCATGACCCTGCAACAATCCCGCCGCCTGCAAAGCCTGCTGCTCGGCACCCTGGCCTGGGCCATCGCGATCCTGATCTTCTTCCCGATCTTCTGGATGCTGCTGACCAGCTTCAAGAGTGAAATCGACGCCTTTGCCACGCCGCCGCAGTTCATCTTCACGCCGACGCTGGAGAACTACCTGCACATCAACGAGCGCAGCAACTACTTCGCCTTCGCCTGGAACTCGGTGGTGATCTCCTTCAGCGCCACCGCCCTGTGCCTGCTGATCGCGGTGCCGGCGGCCTACTCCATGGCCTTCTACGAAACCCGCAACACCAAGCGCACCCTGCTGTGGATGCTGTCGACCAAGATGCTGCCGCCGGTGGGCGTGCTGATGCCGATCTACCTGCTGGCCAAGAGCTTTGGCCTGCTGGACACGCGCATCGCGCTGATCGCGATCTACACCCTGATCAACCTGCCGATCGTGGTCTGGATGATTTACACCTACTTCAAGGACATCCCCCGGGACATCCTCGAGGCCGCGCGGCTGGACGGCGCGACCCTGGGCCAGGAAATGCTCCGGGTGCTGCTGCCGATCGCCAAGGGCGGGCTGGCCTCCACCGTGCTGCTGTCGCTGATCCTGTGCTGGAACGAGGCGTTCTGGTCGCTGAACCTGACCTCGTCCAACGCCGCGCCGCTGACCGCGCTGATCGCCTCCTACTCCAGCCCCGAAGGGCTGTTCTGGGCCAAGCTCTCGGCGGTCTCGACCCTGGCCTGCGCGCCGATCCTGATCTTCGGCTGGATCAGCCAGAAACAACTGGTGCGCGGCCTGTCCTTCGGCGCCGTGAAATAAACCGAACTCCCCCCTTGATCAACGCTGCTCCAAACCTTGATCAAAACCCTGTAGCCGCTGCCGCAGGCTGCGATCGGCCCCGAAGGGGTCGTGCTTTTCAAGACCGCGGGAAGGCTCTTCGAGCCTTATCGCAGCCTGCGGCAGCGGCTACACCGACATTCAGAAACATGGAGGCTCGTCATGGCCAACCTGAAAATCAACAATCTGCAAAAAGGCTTCGAAGGTTTTTCCATCATCAAGGGCATCGACCTGGAGGTGCGCGACAAGGAGTTCGTGGTCTTCGTCGGCCCCTCGGGCTGCGGCAAATCCACCCTGCTGCGGCTGATCGCCGGCCTGGAGGAAGTCAGCGGCGGCACCATCGAGCTCGATGGCCGCGACATCACCGAGGTCAGCCCGGCCAAGCGCGACCTGGCCATGGTGTTCCAGACCTACGCCCTGTACCCGCACATGAGCGTGCGCAAGAACATGTCCTTCGCCCTGGACCTGGCCGGCGTGCCGAAAGCCGAGGTGCAACAGAAGGTCGACGAAGCGGCGCGCATCCTCGAACTGGGGCCGATGCTCGAGCGCAAGCCCAAGCAGCTGTCCGGCGGCCAGCGCCAGCGCGTAGCGATTGGCCGGGCCATCGTGCGCAACCCGAAGATCTTCCTGTTCGACGAGCCGCTGTCCAACCTCGACGCGGCGCTGCGGGTGCAGATGCGCCTGGAGCTGGCGCGCCTGCATAAAGAGCTGCAGGCGACCATGATCTACGTGACCCACGACCAGGTCGAAGCCATGACCCTGGCCGACAAGGTGGTGGTGCTCAATGGCGGGCGCGTGGAACAGGTGGGCTCGCCGCTGGAGCTGTACCACAGCCCGGCCAACCTGTTTGTCGCCGGTTTCCTCGGCACGCCGAAGATGGGTTTTCTCAAGGGCCGGCTGAGCCGGGTCGATGGCCAGGGCTGCGAGGTGCTGCTGGAGGCCGGCACCCGCGTCCAGCTGCCGCAGAGCGGCGCCCACTTGAGCGTCGGCAGCCCGGTGACCCTGGGCATTCGTCCCGAGCACCTGGAGCTGGCCCGGCCGGGCGACTGCACCCTGCAGGTCACCGCCGACGTTAGCGAACGCCTGGGCAGCGACACCTTCTGCCACGTCGTCACCGCTTCCGGCGAGGCCCTGACCATGCGCATCCGCGGCGACCTGGCCAGCGCCTATGGCCAGCAGCTGAGCCTGAACCTGGACGCCGAGCACTGCCACCTCTTCGATGCCGACGGCGTGGCCGTGGCCAGGCCGCTGCGCGCCGCCGCCTGAACGAGAACCGAACGATGAAACTGAACCGACACAACCTCCACCACCTGGCCCCTGAAGTCCGCCTGCCCGCCTACGACCTGGTCGAGACCCGACAAGGCATGGTGCATATCGGCGTGGGTGGTTTCCACCGGGCGCACCAGGCCTATTACACCGATGCCCTGATGAACACCGGCGAAGGCCTGGACTGGAGCATCTGCGGAATCGGCCTGCGCGCCGAGGACCGCCGCGCCCGCGACGACCTGGCCGGCCAGGACTACCTGTTCACCCTGTTCGAGCTGGGCGACAGCGATGCCGCCGAAGTGCGGGTGATCGGCGCCATTAGCGACATGCTGCTGGCCGAAGACGGCGCCCAGGCGCTGATCGACAAACTGGCCAGCCCGCAGATCCGCATCGTCTCGCTGACCATTACCGAGGGTGGCTACTGCATCGACGACAGCAGCGGCGAGTTCATGGCCCACCTGCCGCAGATCCAGCACGACCTGGCCCACCCGCAGCAGCCGCAGACCGTGTTCGGTTTTCTCTGCGCGGCCCTGGCCCAGCGCCGGGCGGCCGGGGTCCCGGCCTTTACCCTGATGTCCTGCGATAACCTGCCGCACAACGGCGCGGTGACCCGCAAGGCGCTGCTGGCCTTCGCCGGGCAGCGCGACGCCGACCTGCGCGACTGGATCGCCACCCACGTCAGCTTCCCCAATGCCATGGTCGACCGCATCACACCGATGACCAGCACCGCCCACCGTCTGCAGTTGCACGACCAGCACGGCATCGACGACGCCTGGCCGGTGGTCTGCGAGCCCTTTGCGCAATGGGTGCTGGAAGACAAGTTCGTCAGCGGCCGGCCGGCCTGGGAAAAGGTCGGCGTGCAATTCACCGACGACGTCACGCCCTATGAGGAGATGAAGATCAAGCTGCTCAACGGCAGCCACCTGGCCCTGACCTACCTGGGGTTCCTCAAGGGTTATCGCTTTGTCCACGAGACCATGGCCGACCCGCTGTTCGTGGCGTACATGCGCGCCTACATGGACCTGGATGTGACCCCGCAACTGGCGCCGGTGCCGGGCATCGACCTCTGCGCCTACAAGGACACCCTGGTGGCGCGTTTCTCCAACCGGGCGATTGCCGACCAATTGGAGCGGGTCTGCTCCGACGGCTCGTCGAAGCTGCCCAAGTTCAGCGTGCCGACCCTCAACCGCCTGATCGCCGATGGCCGCGACACCGAGCGCGCCGCCCTGGTGGTCGCCGCCTGGGCCCGGTACCTCAAGGGCGTGGACGAAAACGGCGACACCTACCGCATTCCCGACCCGCGCGCCGCGTTCTGCCAGGCGCTGGTGGCGGACGACGCACTGATCAGCCAGCGATTGCTGGCGGTCGAAGAGATCTTCGGCAGCGCCATCCCCAACTCGCCGGCCTTTGTCGAAGCCTTCGAACGCTGCTACAGCAGCCTGCGCGACAACGGCGTGACCCGCACCCTGGAGCGGGTGTTGGACAAACCGACAGCGTGACCCGGGAGATTTTTCGCGAGCAAGCTCGCTCCTACAGATGAGCATGATCCCCTGTAGGAGCGAGCTTGCTCGCGATAGAGCGCAACGCGCTCACAACCTATCGACGAGCATCTCGAATGAACCACAGACAGCTTTTCCTAGGCATCGACTGCGGCACCCAGGGCACCAAGGCCATCGTCCTCGACGCCGCCAGCGGTGAAGTACTGGGCCTGGGCGCGGCGCCCCACAGCCTGATCAGCGGCGCCAACGGCCGCCGTGAACAGGACGTCGAGCAATGGCGCGAGGCGTTCACCCTGGCCACCCGCCGTGCGTTATTGGCGGCGGGGGTCGGCGGCCTGGACATCCTCGGCATCGGCGTCTCCGGCCAGCAGCACGGCCTGGTCCTGCTCGACCAGCAGGGCCAGGTGCTGCGCCCGGCCAAGCTCTGGTGCGACACCGAATCCACCCCGCAGAACCAGCGCCTGCTGGATTACCTGGGCGGCGAACAGGGCTCCCTGGAACGCCTCGGTGTGGCGATTGCTCCCGGCTACACCGTGTCGAAACTGCTGTGGACCCGGGAACAGCATCCGCAGATTTTCCAGCGCATCGCCCATGTGCTGCTGCCCCACGACTACCTGAATTACTGGCTGACCGGCCGCTGCTGCAGCGAATACGGCGATGCCTCGGGCACCGGCTATTTCAACGTGCGCAGCCGTCAGTGGGACCTGGAACTGCTCCGGCACATCGACCCCGACGGCCGCCTGGAAGCCGCCTTGCCGGAACTGCTCGAAGCCGACCAGCCGGTGGGCACGCTGCTGCCGGAGCTCGCCCGGCACCTGGGCCTCAACCCGCGGGCGCTGGTGTCCAGCGGTGGCGGCGACAACATGCTCGGGGCCATCGGCACCGGCAATATCCAGCCCGGGGCGATCACCATGAGCCTGGGTTCCTCCGGCACCCTGTACGCCTATGCCGAGCAACCCCGGGTCAGCGCGGACGCCACGGTGGCGACCTTCTGCTCCTCCAGCGGCGGCTGGCTGCCGCTGATCTGCACCATGAACCTGACCAATGCCACCGGCGCGGTGCGCGAACTGTTCGAGCTGGATATCGACGCCTTCAACCAGCTGGTGGCGCAGGCGCCGATCGGTGCCGAGGGCGTGTGCATGCTGCCGTTCCTCAATGGCGAGCGGGTCCCCGCCCTGCCCCATGCCAGCGGCAGCCTGCTGGGGCTGACCGCCGACAACCTGACCCGGGCCAACCTGTGCCGCGCGGTGGTCGAGGGCACCACCTTCGGCCTGCGCTACGGCCTCGACCTGCTGCGCCACAACGGCCTGCAAAGCCAGGGCATCCGCCTGATCGGCGGCGGTTCGAAAAGCCCGCTGTGGCGGCAGATGGTCGCCGATATCATGCACACCCCGGTGGTCTGCACCGAGCAGAGCGAGGCCGCGGCCCTGGGCGCGGCGATCCAGGCGGCCTGGTGCTATTCCCGCAGCAGCGGCCAGCCGCAGAGCCTGGCGCAATTGTGCCAGCGCTGCGTGAGGCTCGATGCAAGCAGCGAAACCTTGCCGATAGCGGCCAATGTCGCGGCCTATCAGCAGGCCTATGAACGTTACCAACAGCATGTGGCAACCCTTTTGAAGAGCGAATGACTATGTATCTGGTCTGTGGTGAAGCACTGTTCGATTTTTTCAGCGAAGACGATGCCAGCGGTCGGGCATCGCGGGTCAACTTCCAGGCCATCGCCGGCGGTTCGCCCTTTAACGTCGCGGTCGGTCTGCGCCGCCTGGGCGTGGACGCGGCGCTGTTCGCCGGGCTGTCCACCGACTACCTCGGCCGGCGCCTGTTGCAGGTGCTGCGCGACGAAGGCGTGGCCGAGGACCACCTGCTGCACGTCGAGGCGCCGACCACCCTGGCGATGGTCGCGGTGGGCGCCGACGGCTCGCCGCAATACAGCTTCCGTGGCGAAGGCTGCGCCGACCGCCAGTTGCAGCTCAGCGACCTGCCGCCGCTCGACAGGCGGGTGCGCGGCCTGCACATCGGTTCGTTTTCCCTGGTGGTGCAGCCGATCGGCGACACCCTGCTGGCGCTGGTGCGTCGCGAGCGCGGCCAGCGCCTGATCAGCCTCGACCCCAACGTGCGCCTCAACCCGGCCCCGGACATCCAGCTGTGGCGCCAACGCATCGACACCCTGGTCCGGCTGGCCGACCTGATCAAGGTCAGCGACGAAGACTTGCACCTGCTCTACCCCGGCCAGGATCCGCAGCACGTGATCGAAGGCTGGCTGCAGCATCACTGCCAGCTGGTGTTCCTGACCCGCGGCGCAGAGGGCGCGACGGTGTTCAGCCGGGTGCATGGCCGCTGGTCGGCACCGGCCATGCCGATTAAGATGGCCGACACCGTGGGCGCCGGCGACACCTTCCAGGCCGCCTTGATTGCCTGGCTGACCGAACGGCAGCTGGATTCGTTGGAGGGTGTGGCGGGCTTGAGCCGGGACCAGATCGACCAGATGCTCAGGTTCGCCATCCGCGCCGCGGCGCTGACCTGTGGCAAGACCGGACCGGACCTGCCCTATCGCCACCAACTGAACTGATCGCAGGGGCGCCGCATTCGTACCACATTGGCGCCCCCATCGACCCGAATAGAGCCTTGCCTTTGACCCGCTTTGCCTGTGCCGCCGTAGTCTTCCCCCTCATCCTGACCGGCTGCGCGACCTCGCCGCCGGCCAACCCCAACGACATCTGCGAGATCTTTCGCGAGAAAAGCGACTGGTACAAAGCCGCCAAGGCCACCGAAGAGAAATGGGGGGTGCCGATCCAGGTACCGCTGTCGATCATCTACCAGGAATCGAGCTTCAAGCAGGACGCCTTGCCGCCACGCAAATACCTGTTGTGGGTGATTCCCTGGGGCCGGGTGAGCACGGCGGCCGGCTACCCGCAGGCCAAGGACGAAGTCTGGGGCGACTACCAGCGCAAAGGCGACAACTACTGGGCCAGCCGCACCAACTTCGCCGACGCCACCGACTTTATCGGCTGGTACATGGACCAGACCACACGGGTCAACGGCGTGACCAAGCAGGACGCCTACCGCCAGTACCTGAACTATCACGAAGGCTGGGGCGGCTACCGCCGGCAGACCTATACGGCCAAGCCCTGGCTGCAAACCGTGGCAATGAAGGTGCAAAGCCGTTCCAGCCTGTACGGCCAGCAATACGCCAGCTGCCGGGAAGAGTTGAACCGCGGCTTCTGGAGCCGCTTCTGGCATTGGCTGTAACGGCCCGAACTGTGCTTGTGCACATCTCCCCGGCCTGCGCACTCCCTGTAGCCGCTGCCGAGCTCCGCGAGGCTGCGACCGGCTGCAAGGCAGCCGCAAAAGCCAGCAACGCGATCTATCTGAAGTGGCCGCGTGCAGATCGCGACTACTGCGTAGTCGATCGCAGCCTCGCAGGCTCGGCAGCGGCTACACAGACACCGCGAACCCCGTAGCCGCTGGCGCAGCCTGCGATCGGGCGCGCAGCGGCCGCAAAACCTGCCAACGCGTTTATCCAGACAGATCGCGGATTCAGCTTCCGGCAGCGCCGTCAGAGAATCGAGAAGTTGTAGCTGACGATCAGCCGCGTCTCGTCCACGTCCCGCGCGTATTTTTCGTAGTTGCTGCGGTAGGTGGCGTTACGCAGGCGCAGGCTGACGTCCTTGAAGGTGCCGCTCTGCACCACGTACTTGAGTTCGCTGTCGCGTTCCCACTCGCGGCCTTCCTGGTCGCTGCCCGGGACCTTGATATGGTCGCCGCTGACATAGCGGGTCAGGAAGCTCAGGCCGTTGATGCCGATGGCCTTGAAGTCATAGTCATAGCGCAGCTGCCAGGAGCGCTCCTGGGCGGCGGCGAAGTCGTTGACCTGCACATAGTTGACCAGGTACGGGTTGCTGCCATCGAGGTACGGCATCGAATTGTCGCCGTTCATGCGCTGCCAGCCGGCGCTGAAGGTATGGCCGTCGATGGCGTAGCCGAGCATGCCGCTCAGGGCGCGGTTGTCGATGGAACCGGCGCGCTCGGCGCCGCTGTCGGCGCTCTTGAGCAGGCGCAGGTCAGCCTTGAGCACGCCCTGGCCCAGCGGCTGGTTGGCCAGCAGGCCGATGAAGTGCTGGCGGTAGATGTCTTCCAGCTCGGCGTAGTGATACTGACCGGTCAGGCGGTCGTTGAACTTGTAGTCGATGCCGTACATGTCGAAATGGTCGGCGGTGATGTTGCAGGCATACCGCTTGTTCTTGCAGTGCACGCGGATGTCCTGGGCGTCCGTGGAGTCCCGGGCGGTGTACTTGTCCAGCCGCGCAGCCGTGAACGTCAGGTCCTTGATCTCTTTGGAGGTGAGCATGGCGCCGTTGAACATGGTCGGCAGCAGGCGCCCGTCGTTGTACTTGAGCAGCGGCAGGTCCGGCAGCAGCGCGCCGTACTTGAGCACGCTCTGCGACAGGCGCACCTTGGCGGTCAGGCCGAGCTTGGCGTACTGGTCCTTGGAACCCCGCGGGTCCTGGCCGCTGGACGGCAGCAGGCCGCTGTTGCTGCGGTCGGGGCTGGAATCGAGCTTGAAACCGAGCATGCCCAGCGCGTCGATACCAAAGCCGACGGTGCCTTCGGTGTAGCCCGATTGCAGGTTGAGAATGAACCCTTGCGCCGACTCTTCGCGCTTGGAGGCTCCCTGATCGTTGCCGGTATGGCCGTCGCGGAAGTCACGGTTGAAGTAGATGGTGCGCGACTCGAGCTTGGCGCTGCTGTCTTCGAAGAAACCCGCGGCCTCGGCCCGGGCGGTAAAACCCGCGCACAGGCACAGGGCGCCGAGGCCCACCGTTGGATAACGCAGCGGTCGGAATGAGTGCAGCAAAGGGAAAGGCATGAAAAGCTCCAGCAGTGCATCGGTAAAGCAGATGAAAGAAGGCAATAGCAATCCATCTGGCGAATCATTTCTGGCCAGGTGAATTGATCAAATCAATGTTGATTGCAAATGATGGCAGATGGCTTTGACGGGCCACACCCGACTTTAGTCTGAAGCGGCTACAGCCTTTGGCTCTGAGCGCTCTCCTTCAACGCGCTGCCCTCGCCTGGAACAAAGCGATCATTTCCAACACTCTTTGCCTTTCTCCAGGCTCTTGGCCAAGGCGCTATTCATTGGGCGCTTCGAGAGGTTTTGGATCCAAGGAAGCCTGCGCCCAGGATAAAAATGGTTTTTTTCGTTAAAACTTCTACCGCTCGTCGGATTAATTTGCCCTTCCGGGTTTGTTACCCAGGAATTGCCCCAAGGCATTCATAAGCCTTTAATTAAGGTTATCTAGTTGATTTTAAACGTTGTTACTTCTTAAACATGGTTATACAGAACGCCTTCGTCATTTATATAACACGACAAAACGCCAATTAACCGACTCCTCGCTGTGGTAGTGTCAAAAAAAGAACGCGAAAAGGACTTGCACCTATTCAGTTCTTTAAAAAGTGAGCCATGAAACTCACGCATTACCCATCACGGATGAGGTTCCTCCCTTGGATGTCAGCGTTTTTGGTACCGGCCATGTCGGCCTGGTACAAGCAGTCGCCCTCGCCATCGCGCGGGACATCGCTCGCCATTGTCACCCGGGCAGTGGCTTGCCCTGGCGCGTACCGGGGGCGCTCTGCGCATGAATATCCTGATCACCGGGGCCGCCGGCTTCATCGGCGCCCATACCGCTCTGCGTTTGCTCAAGGATGGGCATCAGGTCACCGGGCTGGATAATTTCAACGACTACTACGACCCGCAACTCAAGCACTACCGGGTGCGCTGGGTGGAGCAGCAGGTGGGACAGTTCCCGCTGTACCGCCTCGATCTCGGCGATACCGAAGCCCTCGACCGGCTGTTCGCCCAGGTTCGCCCGCAGGTGGTGATCAATCTGGCGGCCCAGGCCGGGGGACGTTATTCCCTGGAAAACCCCAAGGCTTACCTGCACAACAACCTCGGCGGCTTTCTCAACCTGCTGGAAATGTGCCGGCGCTATCCGCCCGAACACCTGATTTATGCCTCGTCCAGTTCGGTGTACGGCGCCAACCATCAACTGCCGCACAAGGCCAGCGACACCGTGGACCATCCGCTGTCGCTGTACGCCGCGAGCAAAAGGGCCAATGAGCTGATGGCCCATAGCTACAGCCATCTGTTCGACATGCCGGCCACCGGCCTGCGCTTCTTTACCGTATATGGCCCCTGGGGACGCCCGGACATGTCGCCGGTGCTGTTCGCCCAGGCCATCTGCGAAGGCCGTCCGCTGAAGCTGTTCAACTACGGCATGCACCAGCGCGACTTCACCTATATCGACGACCTGGTCGAATCTCTGGTTCGCCTGCTGGGCAAGCCACCGGTGCGCAACCCCTTGTGGAACCGCGAACACCCCGATCCCGCCACCAGCATGGCGCCTTGGCGTCTATTCAATATCGGCGGGCAACGTTCGGTGGAACTCAAGGACTACGTCGCCACCTTGGAGCAACTGCTCGGGCGCAAGGCACAGGTCGAGTACCTGCCGTTGCAACCCGGCACCGTGCTGAACACCTGCGCCGATGCCAGCGCCCTGGAGAACGTCACCGGCTTCGGCCCTCAGGTCCCCCTGGCCGAGGGCCTGGGACGCTTTGTCGATTGGTTCCAGAGCTACTACCGGCCGCCGTTGCCCCCGCGTTCCTGACGCGACAACGACCAGCCCCCGGCGACAGCCTGTATCGCCCTTGCGGGCCAGCTGGCCGACGGCGATTGCGGCGCTGGCTCGCTGCTCGAAAGCCCGTCGCCGGCCCACGTCGCCACGGGAATCCCTGAGCGGCCATCGGCGTATCCCCTACAGCCAACTCCGCTGATGCCCGTAGGGCGTTAGCCGGATGGGTTGTCAGGCATAAGTAATGGTTATCGCGGACATTTCTGAATGTTCCGGCGGGCGGAAAGCCGCGGCCGCCTCGGCTTGAATCGACCGGCTTATTCCTGCACCATCCGCCCCCTGCTTATTCAATGGATGGATTTCACGGCATGCTGGATGCTAACGCTACCCATATTTCCCTGACGATCGAAGGCGCCTCGGTCGACCTTCAGGTCCTCAGTTTCGTTGGCCGCGAAGCCCTCAATCAGCCCTTCTGCTTCGATATCGAACTGGTCAGCGCGCGTCCCGACCTCAAGCTCGAAGAGCTGCTGCACAAGCCGGCTTGCCTGACTTTTGGCGCGACCGGTAAAGGCCTGATCCACGGCCTGGTGTACCGCATCGCCCAGGGCGATTCCGGGCGCAAGCTGACCCGCTACAGCATCAGCCTGACTCCGCAGCTCAACTACCTGCGCCACAACTTCAACCAGAAGATCTACCAGCACCTCAGCGTGCCGAAGATCATCGCCCAGGTCCTCGAGGCCCGCGGCATCCTGGCCGACGCCTACAGTTTCCAGCTCGGCGCCACCTACCCGGAGCGGGTCTACTGCACCCAGTACGACGAATCCGACCTGCACTTCATCCAGCGCCTGTGCGAAGAAGAAGGCATTCACTTCCACTTCCAGCACAGCGCCAGCGGCCACAAGCTGGTGTTCGGCGACGACCAGACGGTGTTCCGCAAACTGGCGGCGGTGAACTACCAGCAGGACTCGGGCATGGCCGCCGAACAGCCGGTGATCAAGCGCTTCAACCTGCGCCTGGAAACCCGCACCAGCCGCGTCAGCCGCCGCGACTACGACTTCGAGAAACCGCGCCTGCTGCCCGAGGGCGCGGCCAAGTCCGAATTCATGCCAGACCTGGAAGACTACGACTACCCCGGCCTGTTCACCCAGCAGGCCCGCGGCAAGCAACTGGCGACCCGCGCCCTGGAACGCCATCGCAGCGACTACCGGCTGGCCGAAGGCAAAGGCGACGAACCGAGCCTGGTCAGCGGCCACTTCCTGACCCTGGCCGCCCACCCGCGCAGCGAATGGAACGACCTCTGGCTGCTGCTGGAGGTGATCCACGAAGGCAAGCAGCCACAAGTGCTGGGCGAGAACATCACCAGCGACGTCACCAGCAACAAGGACGACTTCCACCAGGGCTATCGCAACCGCTTCCTCGTCACGCCCTGGGACGCCCACTACCGCCCGCCGCTGGAACACCCGAAACCCAAGTCCCTGGGCAGCCAGACCGCGGTGGTCACCGGGCCCAAGGGCGAAGAAATCCATTGCGACCAATACGGCCGGATCAAGGTGCAGTTCCACTGGGACCGTGATGGCCAGGCCGACGACAACACCTCCTGCTGGGTCCGCGTCGCCAGCGGCTGGGCCGGCAAGGCCTACGGCGGCATCGCCATCCCGCGGATCGGCATGGAAGTACTGGTGACCTTCCTCGAAGGCGACCCCGACCAGCCCCTGGTCACCGGCTGCCTGTACCACAAGGAAAACGTGGTCCCCTATGACCTGCCGGCGAACAAGACCCGCAGCACCTTCAAGACCCTCAGCTCGCCGGGCGGCGGTGGCTACAACGAACTGCGCATCGAAGACAAGAAAGGCGCCGAGCAGATCTACCTGCACGCCCAGCGCGACTGGGACGAGAACGTCGAGCACGACCAGCGGATCCGCGTCGGCAACCAGCGCCACGACACGGTCGAAGCCAACACCCTCACCGAACTCAAGGCCGAAGAACACCGCATCACCCACCTCGACCGCAAGAGCGAAATCCGCGCCAACGACCACCTGACCGTGGCCGTCACCCAGCACGCCAACATCGGCACCGCGCAATTCGTCGAAGCTGGCCAGGAGATTCACTACAAGGCCGGTGGGAAGGTCGTGGTCGAGGCAGGCGCGGAACTGACCGCCAAGGCCGGCGGCAGCTTCGTCAAGCTCGACGGTGGTGGCGTGACCATCAGCGGGGCCGACGTGAAGATCAACTCCGGAGGCGCGCCGGGCGTGGGTACGCCGGCGGCGCCGCTGTTGCCGGGACTGCTGAAGCTCGCTGACGCCGACAAGGCCGGCGGCCTGCTGCTGGGTCGTTTGAACTCGCCCATACCGCGCCTGACGCCGCCCAAGGGTATCTGCGTCGAGTGCCTGCTCAAGGCCATCCGCCAACGCCAGGCAATTCTGTCCGGAGCACAGCCATGAGCGATTTGCAGCAAGGCCAGCAGGACTGGGTCGACGCCGCGGCCAAGGGCTTGAGCCTCACGGCGATCGTCGAGCAGGCCCTGCTCAGCGCGCCGCAGCGCAACGCCCTGGGTGAACTGGAAGGCGCCCGCTGGCCCCTGATGTACCAGGCCGAGCTGGTCCAGCTGCGCAATGACGGGCCGCTACTGCTGGACATGACCGGTCAACCGTTCGAGCGGCTGGTGGCGATCCACGAACTGTTCGGCTCGAACCTGGCCGGCTGGTTGAGCAGCACCCTGCCAGCCAATCGGTTGGCCACCCACCTTGGCGACGCCCTGGTCTGCCAGGACGCCAACGATGCGGTGCTGCTGATCCGCAGCTACAGCGCCGAGGTACTGCCCCTGCTCCACCAGCAAGTCGGCCAGCCATGGCACCAGTGGCTGTTCGGCCCCCTCGACACCTGGTGGGTCAAGGCCGAAAAAGACTGGCAGCGTCTTGCCGGTCCGGCGCACAGCGAAGTGCCCGAGTACCACCCGATCCGCCTGGATGAGCCGATGATGCACAGCCTGCAGCATGACGCCCACGCCGAGCAGCTGCTGGTGCAGACCGAAAACGTCGCCCCCGAGGCCTTTGCCAGCGACTGCCACGGCGAACGCCTGCAACAGGTGCAAGACCTGCTGCAGATCGCCAGAGACCAGGGCCTGGACCAGCAGGAAGATCAGTCGACCTTCGTGTTGCACAGCCTGATCACCCGCAATCCACTGCACCAGCGCCCCGAATGGGCGGGAATCCTGCGTCAGGTCACCGATGACCGGGACACCCTGGAAAACGCCCTGGCCGCACAAGAAGGCGCCTGAGGCGATGTCGTTGCCGTCACTCGCAAAACGCTGGAAGCGCCTGCCCGGCCGCCAGAAAACCCTGATCCAGTGGTTGGCTCTGGGCGCGCTGGTCGCCGGTTATTTCATCTGGCAGTACAGCCGGATGCCCGGGGCAATGCTCTATGTGCATAACCAAACTGATCGCCCCATCTTCAGCTACTTCGTCAATGGCAACTGGGGAGGCAATGCCACAGCAAACGCAGGAGGCGGAGCAACCTGTTGCTGGCGCATCGAGGGCAAGACGCTGAAGGTGGACTGGATAAAAGGCCGCACAGGAGAACAAGTGCGTCAGGGGGTTAAAAAGGAAACCCTTTCAATCGAGATCCCTAACCCTCCCCGCCAACGCAGTGACCGCTATTTGCATGTGCACTTCTTCCCCGGCGATCAGGTTCGCCTGGCCTGGAGTGCCAACCTGGACACGCCTTACGAAAACCTCAAGGAAGCGCCTCCGGTGCCTGCTACCAAGGATCAGGAAGCCAAAGCTCAATGAGTCAGCGATTTTCAGCATCAATCATTAATACGATACGAACTGCCCAACCTGGGCAAAAGAACATGACCGTATGCAGAAACAGGTTCGGACCGACAAGGAGTTTGTTGTGACATCGATTCAATCGCTCAGAAATCGCTGGAAGTCCTTGTCTGGACTACAGAAGACCTTGATCAACTTGTTGGTTGTTGGGGGGCTGATCGCTGCCTATTTCATTTGGCAGTACAGCCGCACGCCAGGAGCCATGCTCTATGGCCACAACCATACGGATCGCCCCATCTTCAGCTATTTCGTCAATGACAATTGGGGGGGGAACGGAGGTATGACCTGTTGCTGGCGCATTGAGGGCAAGGTTCTGAAGGTGGACTGGATCAAAAGTATGACCCGTACCCAATATGAGCAGGGGGCTCGGGAGGAAACCCTTTCGGTCAAACTCCCCAATCCTCCTCGCCAACGCGGCGACCGATATCTACATGTGCACTTCTTTCCTGGGGACCAAGTCCGTGTGGCTTGGAGCCCCAATCTGGACACGCCTTATGAAAACCTCAAAGAAGCCCCTCCGATGCCTAATACCAAGGATCAGGAAACCACATCCCAATGAGCACCAAAAACTCTGATCTGGCGGCTGCTGCCAGTGCCCGATGTGCCGGCCCGTTCAATAACTCTCATGTCACTACCTGTGAACGAACCTTGCGGATCGGATTTTTTTTCGACGGTTTTGGGCGTCATTTGTTGAAAGACCTGCAATCAGGCCGGGTTAGTAACGTGGGCAAAATGTTCCTGGCCCACCCTATCGATATGCCAAATAAGGAACCCGACCCCAATTTTGCTTATCGCAAGGCCTATATCTCAGGCATGGGCGCGGAGTACATCGCAGACCTGACAGTTACCGCCAATGCCGGCGTGGATACCGCAGGCAGCAAGGCAGCCGATGTGCCCAAGGATGTGGCAAAGGACGAAGGGAAAAAGATCCTCAAGGATGTACTGAAAGGTCGTAACTGGTGGGATCGCTGGAAACGCGACCTGAAGGACCTGGTCAGCGCCCCCCTTAAGGGCCTTAAAATACTGAAGAGCGTAGTGGTCGACGCGGCGTCTGAAGTCATTCCGCCCCTGCGCGACAACCCCATCATGGCTGAGATAGCCAAGACTGGAGCCAATATTCGCATCGATGGCGCCATCGACTACCTGAACGACGAAGTGAGCAAGGTCAAGGCCTTGAGCGGCCCGCCCCTTAAGCGTATCGAACTGTCCGTGTACGGCTTCGACTACGGCGCCACCCTGGCCCGAGGCTTTCTGTATCGCCTGCTGGACCGCAGCCTGATCGATGGCGAGAAAGTGGAGTATCAGGGCGCACAGGTGGTAGTGCTGTTCGCCGGCCTGTTCGACGCGGTGGATCGCAGCCGTAGCGATATACCGCTGATCGACGACTATATACCCGTGCCCACCAGTAACGTGCTGGGGGACGCCAATGTTCTGCCCAAGCAGGTCAGGCAGGCGCTGCATCTGGTCGCCGCCCACGAGCGACGCTTTTACCGGCGGGCCAGCCTGCTCGGCAAAGGCAACGCCAAGTGGCGCGAAGAACTGATGCCCGGGGTCAGCGAGGATATCGGTGGCAGCCTGCTGCCCGGCGAGCAGAAACCCAGTGCCGAGCTGGCCCTGGTCAGCCTGCACCGTATGTACCGCGCCGCATTCCAGGCGGGAGTGCCCTTCCCACATATCGAAGACCTGCCAGACATCGATATGAAAACAGCCGGACTGTTCACCTTCAACGACCATATCAACGGCAAGACTGCCTTTGGACTGGTCAAGCATTATCAGTCGGCCGCCAAGGCCAGCATTGCCCAACTGAAAAACCTCAACCTGGGTGACAAAGCGCCCTTCCTCGGCCATATGCGCCTGTATATCCGCTGGCTGGCGTCGATCTCGCGCTCTTATGTGCAGCGCCTGCGGGAGATCGGCGAAGAGGAAGATCGCCTGAACGCCAGCCAGTATGCCTCGGGGAACAGCGCCGGGATGTTCGGCCGCCCGGTGGAAACCCCGGAAAAGAGACAGGCCCGCCTCAAGCGCACCCAGGAACTGCAAACCGAACGCGAGGCGCTCAGGGCAGAGCTGGGCTGGCTGGAAGATGTCGACAGTGAAGCCCGCAGCATGCGCAGCGGCCGCACGCGGGATGGCTACAGGGCCGCCGGCACACCGCAGCAGATGCTGGTGTGGCAGGTGCTGTTGGAAGAGGAATGGTTCAAGGAACAACTGTCGCCATTGCCGGAGGAAGTGAGCCTGTTGTTCGGCCACTTCATACATGACCAGTTGGTCCAGTCCCTGGCGCAGCGCTCAGCCAAGTCGGTGAGCGGGCAATGCTACTTCGATATCCGCGGGATCGATCTGCTGGAGAAAGAAGAGGAAGAAAAGGAGAAAGACAAGAAATAAGTGCATTCAATGCCTGCCCGAAATCGGGCCAGGCATTGACGACCTGCAAGGCAGGGGCTTGTGTCCCCTGCCTTCAGGCCCCCCGCTGACCCCGAATAGGCGTTTCTGCGCAAAGCACATCTCGTCGGGCAGTTTCCCTCCCGCACAATCCATTAGCCCCCTACTTAATCTCCGATTAATCCCGCCGCCCAAAACTGTACAGGACCGCGCAGCGCAGAATCCCCTGTCGCCCCTCCGCGGCGCGCTCGATGCGGTTTTGTCGGGCTTATCGGAGAACGCTCATGAACATGCGTATTTTGCTGGTCGGGGCCCTGGCGTTTGTCGGGGTCGTGGGTGTGGCTCAGGCGGACACGGCCCAGGTGCAGCCGGTGCCTTATCACTATGGCATGCCGCTGAAGGTGGCCAAGGTGGTGTCGATGACCGAGCCCGCGACGCCGGAGTGCAAGGTGGTCACCGCGGACATGACCTTTATCGACAAGGCGGGCAAGCTGGAAGCCATCAGTTACCGCAAGCTGTCGGATGCTTGCAGTTATCAGAACTGAGGGCTGCCCTGCGCTACCGCATGCAAGGTGCAGGAAGCTCGGCGAGATTCAGGCAGGGGTTCTGGTAGCGGTGAAGGTCGAGGTTGCGCCTGGCCCGGAGGTTATCCAGGCCAGGCAAGCAACACAGGCATTGGCAAAGCCGCCGATCAATGAGCCCTGGATTTCAGGGCGATGGGCTGGCTTCCCGGATGGTTCGCCAGGTCGTAGCGCAACTCGGCGATCAAATCGTTGATTTCCCGGCAGCCGTTGAGGCTCGCCGCATCGATACCGGTGACCACCAGGTCCACGCGGTCGGTTTCATGGTCGCCATAGACTTTCACGGTCATGTGCAGGTCGGGGCTCAGGGTGCACTCGCAGCGTTTGGGCAGGAAGCTGCATTCAATGATATTGCGCAGTTCCAAGGCAGATAAGAACATGGCAGATCTCTCCGTTGGTGCAATGGCCATTCAATGATGGCAAGAATATCGTCTCGGGATTCCACCCCCGAAATACGGCGTACGGCGTGACTAAACCTCTCTGGAAGAGAAAGCCATTAATTAGACTAGGCCGTATTTGCGCATCCACTAAATTCTATTTTGCTCTGAGCAGTGAGGCTTTTTTTCACCCTCGGTCCTGGGACTTTCGTCCGACCGGAAGACCTCCTAAGAGCACGACATCGGCCTCTCGCCGAGAGGGAATGGAACCTCCTCCCGCCCGTCGCCATGGGGGATAAATCATCGGCTTATCCCCTCGGTCTCGAAGGCTGGCGTCATGCCATTTGCCGCTGTGAAATGGCCACGGTTTGCATGACCGGGCGTTCCCCAGTCAAACTGCCCGGCGTTTCAAGCAAACGGCTCCCTCCATTGGGAGGCCGTCGATCAACCTGCAAGGAGGCCTTATGCGCTTTTTCCCTGTTTCCACCGCCATCGCTGTGCTGTTGAGCGGTCTGTCCACCCTGAGCCATGCGGCCAAACTCGAAGACGTGGCGCCCTACCCCAAGGCTGAAGAAGGTTTTGTGCGTCAGGTGATCCATCTGCCCAAGCAGGCCAAGGAAGAGGACTTCAAGGTCGAGGTCCTGGCCGGCAAGACCCTGACCGTCGACTGCAACCGTCAGCGCCTGGGCGGCACCCTGGAAGAGAAGAACCTGGAAGGCTGGGGTTACCCCTACTACCGCCTGGACAAGGTCAGCGGGCCGATGAGCACCTTGATGGCCTGCCCCGAGGGCACCAGCAAGCAGGCGTTCGTGCCGGTGGTCGGCGAAGGCTTCGTGCTGCGCTACAACAGCAAGCTGCCAATCGTGATCTACGCCCCCAAGGACGTCGAAGTGCGCTACCGCCTGTGGTCCGCCGCGGACAAGGTCGAGAAGGCCCGCGCGGAATAACCTGCGCAGCGGCTACATCGCGGGTGATGGAGCCGCTGCCGCAGGCTGCGATCGGTTTGCGCGGCACTCCGATGCAGTAGCCGCCAGGCCAGGCAACGCGGTGCATCAGTGGTTCGGCTGGCGAGCGCCTCGCGCTCGTACGCAGGCTTCGCCAGCGGCTACAGAGGCCCTGCTCCCTTCTTATACCAGCGCAACCGCGCCCAAGGCCGCGCGCTCGGCCACCTGCCCCAGGCGATCGAAGTTGATGTTGGCCCCGGAATCGATGGCCACCAGGGTTTCGCCCTGTACGCCGCTGCGGGCCACGTACTGCTTGATCCCGGCCACCGCCAGCGCCCCCGACGGCTCGGTGATGGAGCGGGTGTCGTCGTAGATGTCCTTCATCGCGCAGCAGAGTTCGTCATTGCTGACCGTGATCACCTCGTCCACCAGCACCCGGCACAACTCGAAACAATGGGCGCCGACCTGCGCCACGGCAACACCGTCGGCGAAGGTGCCGACGCTGGGCAGCACCACCCTTTCCCCGGCCCGCAACGCCTGCTGCAGACAGTTGGAGTGCTCGGACTCGACGCCGACGATGCGCACCTCGGGCCGCAGGTATTTCACATAGGCCGCGATGCCGGCGATCAATCCGCCACCGCCCACCGGGACGAAGATTGCGTCCAGGCGCCCGGAGTACTGACGCAAAATCTCCATGCCCACCGTGCCCTGCCCGGCGATCACGTCCGGGTCGTCGAAGGGCGAGACGAAGGTCTGGCCGCTACGCTCGGCCAGTTGCAGGGCATGGGCCAGGGCAAAGGGAAAACTCTCGCCCTGCAACACCGCCTCGGCGCCACGACTGATGACGCCCTGCACTTTCAGCTGCGGCGTGGTGGAAGGCATGACGATGGTCGCCTTGATCCCCAGCTCCCGCGCCGCCAGCGCCACGCCCTGAGCGTGATTGCCGGCGGAGGCGGTGATCACCCCGCGGCGCTTTTGCTCGTCGCTGAGTTGCACCAGCTTGTTGTAGGCGCCGCGGATCTTGAAGGAAAAGGTCGGTTGCAGGTCCTCGCGCTTGAGCAGCACCTGGTTGCCCAGCGCCGCCGACAGGGCCGGAGCGGGCTGCAATGGCGTGCGCACCGCCAGGTCGTAGACCGGCGCCGCGAGAATCTTCTTCACGTAGTGCTCAAGCAGGTCCAGTTGCGTGTCGGGCTCGGCGGGATGGTTCATACGGCTCTCCTGGCTGTGTTGAAAGCCCCGGAGACAGAAAGAAAAAACCCGCCTCTAGGGCGGGTTGGGTGCAGTGTCAGACCCGCCAATCAGGAATGGCGGTAATAATGCTTGGCTGGGAATGCAATGCGGAAAAAGTCATGGCCAGGAAATTAACCGGCGGGTCGCTGGTGAGTCAATGGCCAATGACAGGTCGAGCTATCTGCCATTTGCCGAAAAATATACGAAACGTATATGCTTCGTATATTTACCAGGACAAAAACCCCGTGGGCATCGTCAAGATTTCAGATCAACTGCATGAACAGATCCGCGTCGCCAGCGACGCCATGGATCGCTCCATCAACGCCCAGGCCGAGTTCTGGATCAAGATCGGCCTCTTGGCCGAGCTCAATCCGCACCTGGCCTACAACGACCTGATCAACAAACTGCTGCTGAACAAGACCGACCTGATCCGGGGGCGCAGCGCATGACCCAGGCCCTGATCAAGACCCCGCAGCAACTGGCGCTGATGCGTGAATCCGGGCGCCTGCTGGCGACGGTGTTCAGCTTTCTCGACGACCTGGTCGCGCCCGGCCTTTCGACCATGGAACTGGACACGGCCGTGGAGCGCTTTATCCGCCACGACCTGGGCGCCCGTCCGGCCAGCAAGGGCCAGTACAACTACCCCTACTCAATCAACACCTCGATCAACGAAGTGGTGTGCCATGGCATGCCCCATGAGAAGGCCATCCTCAGGGACGGCGATATCATCAACATCGACATCACCCTGGAAAAGAACGGCTTTATCGCCGACTCCAGCAAGATGTACCTGATCGGCAACGTCAGCCCCAAGGCCCAGCGCCTGGTGAGCACCACCTTCGAGGCGATGTGGGAAGGCATCAAGGTGGTCCGCCCCGGCGCACGCCTGGGCGATATCGGCCATGCCATCCAGAAACACGCCGAAACCCGGGGCTACAGCGTGGTGCGCGAGTACTGCGGCCATGGCATCGGCCGGCAGATGCACGAAGAACCGCAGGTCCTGCATTTCGGTCGCCCCGGTACCGGCCTGGAGCTGCGCGAAGGCATGGTGTTCACCATCGAGCCGATGATCAACCAGGGCAGCGCCCGGGTGCGCGGCCTGAAAGACGGCTGGACCGTGGTCACTCGCGACAACGGCCTGTCGGCGCAGTGGGAACACACGGTGGCGGTGACCCGCGACGGCTTTGAGGTACTGACCCTGCAACCGGCCTGAAACCTCAGGCGCACTTGCCGTTGCCGCCAGCCAGGCGCCTGAGACCGAGCACCATCCCCCCTGCCCCCAGCAGCATCGCCACGAGGAACAGCGGGTAGGCAATCCACCACGGGGTGCCGGCGGTCATCATGCTGAATTCGGACATGCCGCCGATGCTGGCGATCAGGTTCAGCGGCAGGAACACCACGTTGATCAGGGTCAGTTTGCGCAACAGGCTGTTCATGTTGTTGTTCATCAGGTTGCCGCGCGCGTCAATCAGCCCGGAAAACACCGTCGAATAGATCTCCGCCTGCTTGTAGCACTGGTTGTTCTCGATGATCAGGTCGTCGATCAGGCCGACGGCCTCGGCGCTGAAGTGCGCCTTCTCGGCGTGGTTGCGCAGCCGGGTCAACACCGCGCCGTTGCTGTGAATGGCGTTGATGTAATAGATCAGGCTTTCGCTGAGGTTGAACATCTGGATCAGGTGGCGGTTTTCCATCGAGTCGTTGAACTGCTGCTGCAACTCGCGGGCGACCATCTTGATCACCTTGAGGTGCCCCAGGTAGTGATGGATGTTGGTGGACAGCATGTCCAGCAGCACATCCAGGGGGCTATTCAGGGCCTGCCGCGCGCCCAGGCCGCTGAGCTGGCTGTCGTCGTGGGCGATCACCAGCAGGCGTTGCGGGGAAAACAGCAGGCCGCAGGACGACACCTCGAACGACAGGCTACCGCCGCCGGAGTAGTTCTCCGGGCGTTTCCAGATCAGGAACAGGTTGTCCGGGTGAAACTCGATGCGCGACACCTCGTCCGGGTCCAGCGCCGAGGCCAGGGCGTGTTCGTCGAGCTTGAAGCCAGTGCGCAGCAGATCGCGCTCGGCGGGGTCCGGGTTGCTGAACAGCATCACTTCGGCATCCAGGTTCTCCACCGGCAGCAGGCGGCCCTGGCTCAACTGGTAGCTCTTGATCATCGACCGTTCACCAGGCCTGCCCGCGGCGCTTGAGTTCCAGGCGACGGACGAACTCCTCGAGCACCAGGGAATACAGGTCGTCGCGCAGGTAGGCATCTTCGATGCCGGCGTCCAGGTTGGGGTTGTCGTTGACCTCGATCACCACCACCTTGTCGCCGGACTGCTTGAGGTCGACGCCGTACAGGCCGTCGCCGATCAGGTTGGCGGTCTTCACCGCCAGTTCCACCACCGCCCGCGGCGCCTCGTGGACCGCCAGGGTGCGGCATTCGCCGTTGATGTCCTGGCCCTTGGCCTTGTGGTTGTAGATCTGCCAATGGCCCTTGGACATGAAGTACTGGCAGGCGAAGATCGGCTTGCGGTTGAGCACGCCGATGCGCCAGTCGTACTCGGTGTAGAAAAACTCCTGGGCCAGCAGCAACACCGAATGTTCGAACAGCTCGGCGGTGGCCTCCAGCAGCGCCTGCTGGCTCTCGACCTTGATCACCCCGCGGGAGAAACAGCCGTCGGGAATCTTCAGCACCAGTGGGAAGCCCAGGCGTTCGCCAACCCGCTCGAAATCTTCCGGTCGCTCCTTGTAGAGGATCTCGGTGGCGGGCATGCCCAGCTGGTGGCTTTTCAGCAGATCGGTCAGGTAGACCTTGTTGGTGCAGCGCAGGATCGAGGCCGGGTCGTCCATCACCACCAGGCCCTCGCTTTCGGCCTTCTTGGCGAAGCGATAGGTGTGGTTGTCGACGCTGGTGGTCTCGCGGATCAGCAAGGCGTCGTACTCGGCGATACGCGAGTAATCCTTCTTCTCGATCAGTTCGACGTCGATGCCCAGGCCCTTGCCGACCCGGACAAAATTCTCCAGTGCCCGGGCGTTGGAAGGCGGCAGGGCTTCCTGCGGGTCATGGAGGATCGCCAGGTCATAGCGGGCCAATCTTTTCGAGCGCGGCATGCGCCAGATCTTGCGACTGAAACTGTCCAGGGAATGGGCGAATTGATCTTCCTGGTCTTCGCGCAACTTATGTAAGGCACCGGACTTCACGCCTTCGATGTGCCAACCGTTAGTTCGTTTGAAGTCCACCAGCAGTATTGGACAGGGAAAGACTTCGAATAACTGTCGCGCCAACTCCTGTAACGGTTCGATATGTGTCTTGCCGAAGTACAGGGTCAGGGTAAAACCTTCGGTATCGCTGTAAAGATGATTGCTCAGGGCCTTTTCCAGGGTTTTATCCAGGTCGTCCAGAGCCAGGCCGTAGAGCGATTTGCGGGTCAGCTCGCTGATGGTGCGCACCGAGGGAATCACCTTGTGCCCCCGCGCCTCGGCCAGCAGCGAGCAGTAGTAACCGTGGCCCAGGTACTTGTAGCTGCGGCACAGGTTGATCACCTGGACCCGCTTGCCGGGCTGGGTTTCTCGGGTCTGTTCCAGGTATTCCTGAGCGCTGAGGATGTCTTCGCTGGGGAAGTAGGAGGCCCAATCTTCCTTGCGCTCGACAATAATCAGCAACTGGCTGGAAGTTTCACTCATCGCTGAAAAATAATTAACCGGAGTTATTGTCGCCGGCAGACTTTGCTCGGATACTCCACGCCAATGACCTTGTACCGCTGACATAATGTTTGATCCGCTTAAGAACAAGACCTTTTCTATTAAGCACGAACTTTTTTGAAAGTCTCGTTTCGTTACGCAACTTTTACGGCGGTTATATGGATCTTGTCTTTCGCATTGCCACACCTGAGGACTTGCCTGCTTTAGTGCGACTGGAACAGCAGTGTTTCACCACCGATCGCCTGACGGTGCGCAGCTTCCAGTGGATGATCAGCCGCGCCCATGCGTGCCTGATCGTCGCCGAGCAGGCGGGACAACTGCTGGGTTATGCCTTGGTGCTGTTCCATCGCGGGACCTCCCTGGCCCGCCTGTACTCGATCGCCATCGCGGTCGAGGCCCGCGGGTCGGGCCTGGGCAAGCGCCTGCTGGAGCGGATCGAAGCCTGCGCGCGGGAGCATGACTGCGCCTACCTGCGGCTTGAGGTGCGCAGCGACAACCCGACGGCCATCGCCCTGTACGAACGCAGCGGCTACCGGCGCTTCGCCGTGCTGCACGACTACTACGAGGACCACGCCGATGCCCTGCGCCTGGAAAAGCGCATCCTGCAGCATCGCGAGAGCCGCACCATCCGCGTGCCCTATTACCAGCAGACCACCGACTTCACTTGCGGCCCGGCCTGCCTGCTGATGGCCATGGCCGCTCTGCAACCCGGGCGCGCCCTGGAGCGCCGTGAAGAACTGCAGCTGTGGCGTGAGGCGACTACCGTGTTCATGACCTCCGGCCATGGCGGCTGCAGCCCCCAGGGGCTGGCGCTGGCCGCGTGGCGCCGGGGCTTCAGGGTCAGGCTGCAGGTCAATACCCGGGGGCCGCTGTTTCTCGGCGGGGTGCGCGACGAGCATAAAAAAGACGTCATGCGCCTGGTGCATGAGGAGTTCTGCGCCCAGCTGGATAGCAGCGACGTCTTGCAGGTGCTGGGCGGCCCGCTGGACCTGCCGAAGCTGCTGGCCGATGGCGGCCAGCCCCTGGTGCTGATCAGCAGCTACCGCCTGACCCGCTCCAAGGCCCCGCATTGGATAATGGTCACCGACTGCGACGAAGAGTTCGTCTACCTGCACGATCCCGATGTCGACCACAGCCAGCACCGCCAGCCGATGGATTGCCAGCACCTACCGGTGAGCCACGGCGAGTTCGTCAAGATGTGCCGTTTCGGCAGCGGCAAGCTGCAGGCGGCGGTGATCCTCTACCCGCCCGCAGTGCCTCTGTAGGAGCGAAGCTTGCTCGCGATAGCCGCGAAGCGGCGATTCATCCTGCCAACACGCGTTATCGTTGAAGATTTTTTCGCGAGCAAGCTTCGCTCCTACAGAAGAAGGGCCTGGGTTATTCCAGGCCGACCTTGTACAGCCTGCCCTTGTCCTCGTCGGTCAGCACATACAGATAACCGTCCGGCCCCTGGCGCACGTCGCGGATGCGCTCTTTGAGTTCACCCAGCAGGCGCTCCTCGTGGCCCACCTTGTCGCCGTCGAATTGCAGGCGGATCAGCTCCTGGGACGCCAGGGCGCCGATGAACAGGTTGTGTTGCCAGGCCTTGAAGCGGTCGCCGTCGTAGAAGGCCATGCCGCTGATGCCGGGGGATTTCTCCCAGACATGCTGCGGGCCCACGGTGCCTGGGGCAGTCTTGCCCTGGGCTTCGGGAATCGGCGCGCCGGAATAGTTGATGCCGTGGGTCGCCAGGGGCCAGCCGTAGTTCTTGCCACGCTCGATCAGGTTGATTTCGTCGCCGCCCTTGGGCCCGTGCTCGTTATCCCACAGGGTGCCGCTCCAGGGGTTGAGCGCCGCGCCCTGGGGGTTGCGGTGGCCGTAGGACCAGATCTCCGGGCGCACGCCCGGCTGGCCGACAAAGGGGTTGTCCTGCGGAATCCTGCCATCCGGGTACAGGCGCACAATCTTGCCCTGCAACTTGTCCAGGTCCTGGGCGGTCGGACGGTCGTTGTTTTCCCCTAGGGTGATGAACAGATAGCCGTCGCGGTCGAACACCAGGCGCGAACCGAAATGGTTACCGGTGGAGAGTTTGGGCGCCTGGCGGAAAATCACCTGGAAGTCCTTGAG